>JBIPMB010000322.1:0-2851 GCA_044369355.1 Gammaproteobacteria bacterium
CAACTCTCTCGAAAGAGTCCGGATGGCCGCGCGAGAGGGCGATGCCCATAGCGATGAACGCCACCGCTGCGGTTGCCCAGACCACTGGGATGCTCTTGAACCGCGGCCAACGCGAGACCGAGAACAACGCCACTCCCATAATGAACTCCAGCATGAACGGATGAAAGACCGTGTTCAGGACCGCGGGTACCGGCAGAGCGGATTGCGATTGAAGCACGACAACCACCGCAGCAAACACCCCGAAATAGAGGAGCCGCCGCGCACGGAGCGCGACGCAGAGCGCGACACTCACATAAAACCAGAATTCGTAGATCAGCGTCCAGCCGATTGCATACGTGGGGCTCCGCGCGAAGTTAGTGAAAGTCAACGACTGGATCACATGCCCCTGAGGTGCAACGGGGTAATAAGTCTGGAGCCAGAAATCCACCGTCGCCCCGCGCCCGGAGAGCCACCAAGCGATCCCGGTAAAAATTGCCCATAACGGCCATACCCTCAAGAATCGTCTGCCAAGAAACGACAAGGCTCTGCGAGGGCCACCTAGGCCATCGGTCACGCTCATCATGATGAAACCGGAGATGACGAAGAAGAGGTCGACCCCGAGCGCACAAGAAGCGAACATATCCGCCCGTATCCCCTGACTGGCGTACCGCGGTAGGTCGACATGCGCGAAGACCACCGCGAATGCCGCAAGGAATCGCAGTACCTGAATATTGCGGAGCCTGGAGGCCTGGCTCTGTGTCTTCATGGAAAGCAGGGTAACGCAGAACATGCGCAGACGTACGATCGTTGCACGCTAGGACTGCGGCCTTGAGATGAACCGGATCTATCGACAGTCCAAGCCGCGGGTGTTCATGCCGATAGCGCCAGGAGCGGGAAGCGGTATTCCTCACGATCCCATAATATCACCCGCGCCGTGCAACGGCGGCAGCGACCGCCCATATGGCCAACGGGAAGATGATCGCGGATCTACGCATCGATTGACGGCGGATGGAAATCAGACAATTCGAGACCATGGGGCGTGAGACGTTCCGCAACAAGCATGCCCGCCTCCATCATCTGTTTACCAGGTCCATGGACCAGCCACGGACCCCGTATCGCTCGGGAAGCCGCGCCAGGGGCAATTCCGGCGGCGGACGGAGGAAGTTCGGATCAACCTTCGGTGCGGCCCGGTCGATGACCAGGATCCGCGTCGGATCGAAGAAATCGTGATCACGCACGACGGGGTTCGTGGTAATCAGCTTCCGCCCGGAAGCGAGCGCCTCGAACGTCCGCAGGGTCAGCCCGGTCTGGCCCGGATGGTGGATGTCCAGGATCGCGGAGTGTTCACCAAAACGGCGGGCCGCCTCCTCCGCAGCTATCGGTGACCGCATGATGCGCACGTGCGGCTCAACGCGTGCATGAATGGACCGCATTCGATCGATCCACCCACGAAAGAGCATGTCGTGCGCACTGGCGATGCCGACCACCCTCTCCATGGCGACGAAGCGCGACAGCACGCGTGCACGCTCGGGATGAAAACTGCCGAGCGAATAGACCGACTGGTCGCCACGCGATTCAACACGCCAGTAGCAATCCGCGGCATAGAGCGGCCGATAGATCCAGTTCGGACGCTCGGCGCAGTCGGCGGGATCGAAGCTGAGCACGCGGTCGAAGCAGCGGACCTTTTCGAGGACATGCGGAAAATTGCGGACGCTGTCGAAGAGGTAGGCGTTGAAGGCCGCGTCCGGCAGTTTCCTGCGAAGGGACTCAAGGACCGCAACCGACACGCCTTCGCCCTTGATGACGACCACCGTGTCAAAGCTTCCGGTGCCGATTTCCGAGACGCGGCGATTGAGCGATCGTGCGATTCCCCTCTCCGCGATGCGAGGAGCCAATCGAAGCATTGCCTTCGCGGACGCGGAGTCCGATGGTCGCGTGGACCAGGATTCGACTTCCGCTCCCAGGCTGCGCAGCGCAGACGCAAGGGCAACGTCGACGCCGAAGAACGCCGGATGCAGGATGAGCACCCTGCGGCCCGACAATGCCGCGGCCGTCATGAATGTTCGCTCCCGATGCTCGGCCGATCGATGATCCGCGCGGGCACCCCGACCGCAAGGCACCCTGCGGGTACATCCACGGTCACGACTGAATTCGCACCGACCACGGCACCGCTGCCGACACTAACGCCTCCAAGGACCACGGCTCCGGCACCAAGCAGCACGTCATCGCCGATGGTTGGACGATGCGACGGGGCGAAGGTGGCGTCGAGGCCACGCGCACCGAGGGTCACCCCTTGGTAGATCGACACATTGGCGCCGATCTCGACCGCACCGATGACGGTGCCGTGCGTATGGGGCAGATAGAGGCCGGGACCGATGCGGCAACGCAGCGCCACCTCGATGCCGAACACCGCGCAATTCAACGCCGAGATGGCCTGACCGAGAGGCGCCATTCGTGCCCCTGCCGCAAACGATGCAGCGCGGACCAGCAGCACCGGGAGCATTCGCGGCGACAGCAATCCCGCCCAGAGATGCAATCCGGAGGACGGCGAATCTCCCAGTATGGAACGGAAGCGCACAAGATCCGCACGCAGCAGATCGCGAGTCCGCATGCTGTCGTTCACGCCCCGCCCCTATGCGCGCCCATCAGGCCCCGTTCGACCAGCTCACGATTCGCGGAATCGAGCCGGTCGACGCCAGGGGCCTGTGACAGCACCCACGCAGCGAACCTCCCGAGACCCTCCTCGAGGGAAACCTGCGGCCGATGCCCGAGCACCGACTGAAGCCGCGAGATGTCCGCGATGTTGTGGCGGATGTCGCCGAGCCGATACTGCCCCGTGACGCGGGTCCGCGCCTCGAGACCGAGCGCCCGG
>JBIPMB010000306.1:0-2846 GCA_044369355.1 Gammaproteobacteria bacterium
TGTCTTATTTGTCCTTTTCAAGCGACATTTAGGTACCGCTAACGTAGTACAAGGTAAGGCAGTGACGACTGTCTTGCTTGAACCTAGGTATCAGGAGCATTAACTGTGGCGGGGCGAAAGATTTTTAAAACTGGCTCATCTCGAGTTTGGACGGTCGAGGAGCTTGGCGCTTTCTATTCTGAGAATAGAGCCTCATTAATTTCGCACGCCAATCGACTTTTGAAAGACTCAGCTCGCGCTGAGGAAGTAGTTCAGGATGCGCTGATACGCGTAATTCTTGCAGCCCCCGAGCTAAGTTCTCAAGAGCATGCAATTTCCTACCTACACAAAACAGTGGAAAATCTATGCCTAGATATTTTCCGGTTAGAAAAACGTAGGCCGCACCTTGTTGTCCTTGACGAAGCCGAAGCTGAGATCGAAGCGGCCTTTTCCGCAAGCGTTCAAGATCATGCCGATGTTCTCTCCGCAGCCGATGATGCTGCAATAATTCGGCAATCCCTCTCTCTTCTCTCCCCTGCTGAAAGAGCAGCGCTGGTGATGTGGGAAGTGGAGAGTAGATCGGCTTCAGAAATTGCTCAAGAGCTAGGAATTTCTGAGAAGAATGTACGACACACTGTTTCACGGGCTCGCAAATCATTGCGAAGAATTTTGTCTGAGTATGTCATTGATTCAGAGCGTGGCTTGACTGCGCTTGACTTGCTATCAACAACATATCGAAAGTCAGTTGAGATAGCTAAGAAGTCTTCAAAGGCAGCACTCTCATTAATCCTTGTATTCTTTGCATTTCTCGGGTTTAACTCCCTAACCCCTGAAACAGAAATAGTTTCACAGCCAGACCAAGTTTCTTCATCGCCAGCTCTGCCTAATTCTGCTTCGTTAGATAAGGGTAGTGAGCAGCCAGTTGTTTTGAGTCCAGATAAATCATCAACTATCGAAAGTCAAACCAAGTTAGCTGTTGCAGAGAATTCTGGAACAGCTAATATTAAAAATTCTCAATTAAGTTTTGCTGGCCTAGATAAATCAGGCGTCCCGACAGGGTTTACAATTACCGACAACACAGGCGCTCTTGGATCTCTTTACTTTAGAGCTAAAGATCCAGTACTAACTGAAACTGATATCAAACTCTCTTGGCTGACCAAGACCTCATCGGGCGCGGCAAACCTATTTCTAAGCCAGAACCTGACCCAGGGAGGTTCGAACGTAGATTATGACCTGATTCTGTCGGTGGGCATGGAAGGTGGCTGGGTTCCGACCAATTCACAGGTGATCTCAGTCAATTTAGAGCGACTATTGAGCGGAAATTACCTTCTAACAGCAGTTATACAGGTAAAATCTGCCATTGAGTCCACGATTGTGATCCCAGCAGATGCTGATGGCCGGGATCTGGAAGTTCTTCCCCAAAGGGTAGTTACCCGCGTGGTGTTGAATTCCAGCAAATCACAGATCATGGCACAAGCCATACAGGTAGTTGAACGAGGAGCCAAATGATTTTTGGTTCCAAAACTAGGTTTCCTTATCGCGTCCGGATACACGGTAAGGAATGTGGTGCAGTAGCACGTGCATTGCATCACAAGACAAAGACTCGTTCTTTGTCAGCCGTACTTGAGAACGTCTCAGGTACGACTTTTGAAAGGAAACTAATGTCTACAAAGACAAGCTTCAAGCGTCTTGCGCTTGCGCTCGTTGTTGCATTGGGATTCGGAGTTCTCTCTGTATCTCCTTCAACAGCGGTAACTGATGAGGTCCTCACCGTAGGTACACCTTCAGCTACGACGGTTGCACTCGGTGAATCTGTCACCGTTTCAATCGATCTTTCATTTATCTCGGATTCTGCGTTAGAGTCACGTTCGGTCGTAATGACAAAGACTGGAAATGGCTTTACCACGGAGACCTTGATTCCTCTAACAACTGATTCTGCTAACGTAGCAAATCATTCGAATGCGCTGACTCCGTCAAATGCCACAAACTTTGGCTATTCGGAAGTAACGGCAACTAATGGCGATTCTATTGTTGCCACTAATGCTCTAACTTACACTCGTGCAAAGTGGACTCTGAGACTATCAAAAGCTTCCGCTGCGGGCACTTACACTTATGTAGTCTCGACTCGAAATGGTGCTGGTTCTGCTGGTGGTACTAACACTGGAACCTTGGGCAAAACTGCTACTTTCTCGATTACAGTCACCGCTGCAGATACCACTGGTACAGCAGCTAAAACTCTTGTTTATCTGAACCAGGGAACAACTGCCTCCAATGTCGCTATTCGCGGCAATGGTCTTGGTTACTTTGCTTCAGATTCAACACTCGTTGTCAATGCTGGAACTGCTGCAGACCCCCAGGTAGTTGGTTATATGTTCACGGAGCCAAGAAATGCATCTGATACTCGAACATCAACTGCCGGAACTCAAGTAACGGCGGATGTAGTTCTTAATGTAACTGGACCTGGGTTGTTATCAGATAACGCAGGTAGTACCAAGGCCAAGTCAGTTACAGCTTCGGCAAATGAAACAATTACCGTTTATTCAGACGGAACTGCTGGCGTTGGAACGATTACTGGTTCTATTGGCGGAGTCTTCCTGACTCAAGCTGCTAAGACCATCACCTTCGTTGGAATTGCTGATAGCTTTGTTGCAACTGTTGAATCAAAAACTGTTGTTGCAGGGTCAACTGCAGCTGGCGCCATTACATTTGTGGCTAAGGACTCAGCAGGAAATGCAATCACAGGCACAAATACTCAGTACAGGACTGGAACTCCAGGAGATTTCTATATTGTGGTCGCTGACACAACTGTTGTCGGTGGAACAACTTGGACTTCAGTTAATCAAGGTGCAGGATCGACTGCTGTCTAT
>JBIPMB010000220.1:0-2830 GCA_044369355.1 Gammaproteobacteria bacterium
ATGAGAAAGTGGAGAAACGAGCTTAAAATTAATACTTCTTTGTATAAAGAGCTAGCCATTGCAGGCCTTATAATTCAACTTTTAGACTATACACCGGCCTTTTTAGGGTACAGAGAGGCGGGCATTTTACGGCCTAATGGGCTGAAAGTAAAGTGGTTAAGTTTAAGGCAGTTTAGTTGTTATTTTTACTTTTCTCTCGTACAATCCGCCGCGTGATTTTGTGACGGGGTGAAGTTCTTATGAACAGCATTTTTGCCACCGTGTGGCATATAAATATCAATTAATATTTTAGAGGTAAATTATGAGCTCATCTGAACATTCCATTAATGGTTCTGTTCCGGCCCAGACTACAACGATGGACAAACCCACCTCAGCCGATCCGCTATTACCACAAAGCGACACAAACGATGCAAGTTGTACCCCAAAAGATGCATTCGTAACAGCAGGGTGCATAACTACTACACTTCTCGGGGGAGTCTTGACAGCCGGAGTGGCGAAGCTTTTATTTGGCACCAAAGCTGCTTTTTTTGCTGGTCCTTGTGGTGCTATAGCAACTGGTCTCGGCGTAGGATCGGGCTTAGTGTGTCAAGACAAACTCCACGAAGAGAGATTAGAGCGTTAAAAAATGATGCGGGAACGATGCACTATCTCTTATTGAGAGCTTAGAATACTGGCCCAAAGCCATCGTTGCCATTGTATCAAATTTGAACGTTTAAGCGCGAAGTTTGAATCACAACGACGGCGAACGAATCACCATCATCTTTTCATATGTCATATCGTGCATGGAATACGGAATACCGCCAGTGCCAAAACCGGATTGTTTGCGCCCAGCAAAAGGCATCCAATCTACTCTAAAGGCGGTGTGATCATTCACCAATACCGTGTTAGCCTGCAACTGCTTTACCATTTCTAAAGCTACATCTAGATTTTTAGTAAACACCGCTGATTGAAATGAAAAGGGCAATGCATTGGCGTTTTTAATGGCTTCTTCTCGTTGTGTATAGGAATTAACACACACCACAGGGCCAAAAACTTCTTGTGTACACACCTTAGCATCTAGAGGCGGATTGTAAAGAATCGTCGGTGCATAACAACTATCCGACAAAGCCTTGCCACCACACAACAGTTTAGCATCTGCGGCCACCGCTTCATCTACCCAAGTGGCTACACGTTTTAATTCTGTAGCCGTAATCAAAGGCCCTACTTCGGTTTTTGCATCCAAAGGATCACCCACGCGCAATTTTTCAGCCGCAACCGTCATTTGTTGCGCTAATGTTTGTGCTATTTTTTCATGGGCAAAAATACGTTGCACCGAAATGCACACTTGTCCGGCATGATAAAAACCGCCCTTCGTCAATAAAGACACTGCATCCGCCATATCAGCATCGGCTTCTACTATCACCGGCGCTGCCCCACCATGCTCCAAAGTGCAACCTACGCCAGGTGGCAATAAGGATCGTAAATGCCAACCCACGCGACTAGAGCCTATAAAAGATAAAAAGCTAATGCGGGTATCGGTTACCAATTTTTCGGCAATCGAACTAGGGCAAATAATCGCTTGCGCAAATGTTTTAGGCAATCCCGCTTCATATAATAATTCCATAAAGGCCAAACAAGACAAAGGCGTGCTGCTGGCGGGTTTAATCAATACAGGACAACCCACGGCAATAGCGGGGATGACTTGGTGTATGACTAAATTAAGCGGATGATTAAAAGCGCTGATCGCCAACACCACACCCACGGGTTCTCTAAAAGTATACGCCATGCGATGCAATGAAGAGGATGTTAAACCCATGGCGATTTCCTGTCCCGTCATATGCGACATCGTTTCTATGGCTATTTTAATGCCTTGAGCGGCGCGATCCGTTTCTACCAAAGAATCCGCTAAGGGTTTACCACCCTCCTCTGCGGCACGCTTGGCAAATTCATCGCGGCGCGCTACCAATAATTGATGCGCTTTTTCTAAAATAGTAATGCGCAGAGGTACAGATAACGCTTTTTTGGAATCGTTAAATACATCATAGGCCGCCGCTAAGGCTTTTTCTACCCGAGCTTCATCCCATAAGTCTACTTCAGCGATCAAATGATGATCAAACGGTGACATTACTTTTAATTTAGACATAGTATTTCCTATAATAGACAAGTTGTAGCCAGCAATTCGTGCGTTAACACTCTGGCATTTTCTGAATAATCTACCGGCACAACGACTACATGCACGCCTTTAGAATTTAGGCATTTTTCTAAGGTGGGTGCGAAATCTTCCGTGGCTGTAATCACATGGCCATGGGCGCCAATTGTTCGGCGGCTTTCATGCTTGACTCCATAGATAAGGACAACACCCTTAAACATAGCAGCCATTGAGAGCCTTGTATAGGGCCTGTAGCCATTGACACATAAAAATATGCGTATAAAATGGGCTATTTATTTAGGCAGAACAACACCTACAACGGAAAATCCCCAAACTCCTAGTAAGCAATGCGCTAAAATAACCCCCAGAAGATTATGTGTACGAGAATAAAGCCAGCCTAAATAAAGACCTGCGATAAAAACCGTTATCGCAATTGTCTCTGACAAAAATATATGTCCAGCACTAAAAATTAAATTCGATACAAAAATAGATGTAATGACCCGCCACCTTCCAATCAAGAATTTCTCCAACAATCCTTGAAGAACACCGCGGGCCATCAATTCTTGTACGGGAACAAAAAGACAATACACTAAATTGATAAGTATCCAATCGTATATAGTAGGTTCACTTAAAAAAGAAAATGGTTCAAACAAGCGAGCTGAGTGATATGTCTGAAAAAAATGAATGGCAATCCATTTTGCT
>JBIPMB010000325.1:0-2814 GCA_044369355.1 Gammaproteobacteria bacterium
GGAATGGTGGTGACGATCGAGCCGGGATTTTATCAGGTGGATGCGATCCTCAATGATCCGCAACGTCGCGAAACCTACAGCGAGATGGTGAACTGGGAACGGTTAGAACAGTTTCAGGATGTGCGTGGCATTCGCATTGAGAACGATGTTTTGGTGACTGAGGACGGCGCGGAGGTGCTGACGGCGGCGTTACCAACCCAGGCCGAGGCGATCGAGGGCTTGGTGCGTGGTGTGTAGTAATTTAGTGTGAATTTATGGTCATTTCCGTTGACGATGAGACAAGCCTGAGAGCACTGAGCGGAGTTGAAGTGCGGTCTTCGGGTTAGAAAGCGTTTAAAAAGTCTTCCCAAAGCCTTAAGGTATACAGGTCTGAGTGATTTCAGATGAAATCGCCGTATTTTTTAAATCTTAAAAATCCAGCATTTCAAGTGACTGAATGCTGGATTTTTTGCAAAACTAGCCGATATCTTCCAGTGAATCGTCTTCATCACCAAACTCAAGGTCGAGTTTTACCTGAGAAGTCTTATCGTCGAGAGCTACTACTCGGTTAGTCAACTCTTCAAATTGTCTTTGCTTCTCTGTATGTCGCATTGCTAAGTCTTGCCAGTTATCCAGCTTCTCTGAGGGTTGTAGAAAGCGGTAACCGTGATATTCATACACATGCTCTCCTGTTTCATCCAGCTCTTCTGTCTGGACAATAATTTCTAGATTCTGTCTGAAGTAGGCTTCTTTTTCCTCACGTGTTCCGAAATGCTTGAGCTGATCGCGAACTTTAGAGCGTACACAGGCTATTAGCCCACCCACACAATTAATACATTGACGTTTGACTGATAAGTAGTACGACGGATTTAGATGACGAAGATCCTGTCGTGCCTCCCGTAGCTTGTCAGAATATAAAAATTCTGCAAGTTCAGCTTTTGTCATTCCTGACTTCCCTTCGTGTGCTCGCTGACACAGACATCCGATCAAACGTCCAACCAACGTTTCTAAGTCTTGTGCCTTGAGGAATGGATATTCCTTCGCAAGCTTTGATACCTCATCTGAGTCGAGCCATTCTTGGCCGTCATAACCGTACATCTAGCGCCCTCACAAATATAAGCTGGACTTATTGCAATATTAGTCGATACACGAGCTAGAATGCTGTTGGAGCGGTAGATCAGGCTGTACGGATATCTGTACATTGACAGTAGTGAATGCCGCCACCTTGTTCAGGTAATGTTTGACACTTCTATCACTAACCCGCATGAAGAACTCGGGCGACGCTTAAAACAGTGTCGTTCACAGAAGGGTTTTTCCTTCAAAGATGTTAGTCAAGCTGTTGGTCTTTCCGTCAAGCGGATTGAAGAACTTGAGGCAGGTACGGCAGATAGCGGCTCGGAACTATCTCAAGCACTATTGCAGGATGTATACCGATTACAGTGCTTCTACAATATTTCTAGTTACGAGTTGCTCAGAGGTTTGCTAGGCACGGAAAGAACCCCTCTATTTTTTCTCCGGGATAAGTCCAACAATGACTTTGAAGAGAAGTATTCATATATTAGCGAATGCATACAAAACCATCGAAAGCTTCATGGTGTAAGAGATCGAATAGTAGGTCTTAAATCAAAAAGAAGAATAGGAAAAGTTAAAGATGAGCTGACTGGAGTCTTGCGTAGACGTGCAGAAAAAGTCTTGAGAAATCACTCTATGCAAGTTTGTCCAGTAAATATCTATGAAATTGCGGCATCTCTGGGATGTCATATTGTTTTTGAGACCTTTCCTTCTAAATTATTTGATCTTCGTGGTTTTTGTCATTCAGAAAGTAGATTCAAGATTATTGGAGTCAACAAAATACATAGCTCAGAACTTCAAAGATTTACAGTTGCTCATGAACTGCATCACCTTTTATACGATATAGATACAGAGCCGTACCTCTGCGGTCTTTTCAATGAATCTGAGATGATTGAACGAAACGCAGAGCGCTTCGCCTCTGAGGTTCTAATACCAGAAGAAAGCTTACGAAGATTGTTTGATAACAAAAAGAATGCAAAATACATAACAATATCTTTAATCGCAGAGCACTTTGCTGTCAGTTATCAAGCTGCATCGATAAGACTTGAAAAATTCGGGGTCATCAAAAGTGCAAGTTCTTGCTCAACACAGTCTTACAGAAAAAAAGATAAAAAGAAGACGGCGTTTCTTAAGTCGGAAAAGCTTGATTATCTTCGTGCTATTTTTGGTCTATATACAGGCATTGATTGCCTTCAACTAGAGTCACTAGAAACTCATGACAGATGTGGGAAGCCGATTTATGACTCAGAACACTCAACTTGCTGGCACTGCGGGCTAAAACTTCAGAATCAAAACCGAAGTGTTGTTTTTGATAATTCCCACACACAAAACAAGCTAAACCTCAAGCAGACGAAAGAGCCTTCGTTTGAAGTTGTACACCATATGAAATCGTCTATGCAACTATCCCTAAACCTAAGAATTTCCTGATTGAGAGACTTACAGTTGATTGATTGTTTCGATGGCGACACTACCCCTGCCTCGAAATATTGCCTTATCCCTCTTTTGTCACTCTTTATCAAGACTTGCTACAAGGCTGATTCTTCCGTTGTGATCCTCATTTGGTCAATGCCTGAAACAACGCAAATTCGTTGGTTTTTCGGAAAGTGACAAAAGTAAGGATAGTACGAAACTATTTTTCTAAGAAAGCGTTTGAAAAGGAATTCAGGTAAGCTCAAGTCCCGTTTCAGCGGGACTCAAGCCTGAATTAATCAATGCGACAACGATACGACACCGACCTGAGCAATGACCAGTGGAAGCTCATCA
>JBIPMB010000221.1:0-2812 GCA_044369355.1 Gammaproteobacteria bacterium
TGCATGGGAATGCCTTCGGGGACGCTCTGCGTCCCGTGAACTCGCGACGCAGAGCGTCTAGAGTGCGTTCCTACGCAGAGCGTGGGAACGATAGAAAAACATTTGAACACAAAAACACAAGACGAAAATACAAGTTTACTGCTCAGTTTTTGTAAGTGGTATTGCAAAAAGGATGGGCTAACTGACCGTTATTGTCTCTTCCTTGTCCTCCATCTTGCTTTCTTTCAACATGATCGAAAGTCATAGAATTCAAATGGATTAACCCGTTGCATATTCTGCATCTAACTGGATTTGTAAGGGCATCTTTTATAAAGATCGCAGATTTTACGTTGGTAGAAAAATCTTTATTTTCTGTCTCAGTAAACTGCTCTTCAAATCCCAGAAAAGCAAATTTAGGATTCGTAGCGAAAGCAGATGGCAAACCTACTTCTGTGGTGCCACTACTAAGCTGTTCATGCAAAAACTGATACATCTCAGCTAACCGCTTTGATCCACCTTTATTTGTACTGCCCAATTTAACTGTTATCTGATTAGGTATAGACTTATACTTTAAACAGAACCTCTCAAATTCTTTTCTGATATTTGTAAATTCAATAAGCTTGTTTTTAAGCTCTAACCACTTCACGAATGAAACCATTGCTAAGAAAGCAGTTGGCTGATACCGCCCAGCAGCACTATAAAAGTAGACAACTGGGTGCAATCCCAGAGATGACGGATGTGTGCCAGTAATTCTGGTTAAAACTTTTTTTGCATTTTTTAGAAATCTGACCGTTGAACTGCCATCTAAATCATTCTCTAACTTGGTTTCCGTGGAAACAGTTACATCATTAGCCAAATTAATAAAATCAAGTAAGAGCGGCAGGGCATTAGATGAGTAACCTTTTCCAGCAATAGGAAGGTCAAGAGTTTTTATCGGAGTCTTTAACTTAGGCAAGAATAATAAGTCATTTATCTCTGATGCAATTCTTTCGATTTCACTCTGAGTTTCCGCATCAAACTTAGACCAATATTTGTGACCGGCACCGGCTCTAACAATTGCTCTTGATGCAATTGCATTTGGTTTCTTTCTTGCTTTCAATACACGCAACTCAGTAGGATCAATTGGTGCAGCATGTTGATTTATTTTGAAGAATGATTCTTCAGCTTTATCAGCATCTCCTTTAACCCACTGCAATTGTAATGCCAGAAAACCGAGCCGCTTAGCACGCTCAACATGTTTCTCATCCGACTTGTCTGGATATTGAATAGCATGTTGAAAATCTCTATATGAGCCAACAGTGCTTTTTACAAGGGATCTAGTCTGATCTGCAATCTTAATTTGTTCTTCAGATATCTTCTGTTCAAAAAAACTACGAGATATATCACCATCTCCATAATCGTCATGAACCCAAGCGATGAGGGCACTTAGCCGATGTCCACCATCAATTACAAAAATATTCGTTCCTGATTGCCATAGAATAATTGCTGGAATTAAGTCACCGTCTAAAAAACTTTCAATGAAGTTGGAGATTCTCTCTGGTGACCAATCAGCAGTTTCTCTCTGAAAATCAGGTTTTCTAATAATTGGGTAGAAAAAGGAACCCTTTTCTAAATCCCGAATCTGTAAAGTCTGACCAAACTGGGATGTGCTTCCCCCTGCATTTACTTCAAAGTCTTCTCTTGGAATCAAGGCATCAAGATTAACTTTCACCATAAAACTCTCATTTTCCTCTGCAAGGTTCTCGCCATCATTAATTATATCTAGACTCTAAAAGCCAGGTCAGTCTGTAAAAGAAAATCTTGTAGTTTCCAGAGTAGCCATTTATCCAGCCAGCTATAGTGTTGACAGCATTTACACATGAGCCAAAAATCGAAGCTTACAGCCAGCTAACAGTTCGGGTCAGCGGTTGCAGAGAACTTTGTATCCAACTCAAGCGGCTTCAATCAATCCGCTGCACCCGAGTTGTTAGGCTGTGCCTATGTAGTAGGACGACACCAAAATGCGCTCAAGTAATCTTGATGTGGATCAAGATTAATGAATTTGGTAGCTGCTTCTTGTACTTCTCTTGCTGCATGTCCCCAGAAAGCAACATGAACAGTAAAACCATCGCTGGTTAAGTCATCTATACAGGGCATATAATCTTTGTCTCCTGCTGCAATAACAATTATGTCATTGGCTTTATCGATTATTCTGCCAGAATCTTTGCCTATCTGATAAGCAATAGCAGTATCAACCTTTTTCTCTTTACCCCCTGAACGTTCATAGGTTTGAACATCAAAGCCCTTGCTTTTAACATAATTCCAAAAAGTATCTTGAGGTGGCGGCGATCCCCATAGCCTTGCTCCGCCGATCTCTGACGCTTCTGTACCACACAAGAATTCGTGCAAGCGCCCGTAGTCCATAGACCAATCGTTATCGAAGATCTTTAAGTTAATTGCTTCGTATATGTTGCGGACTCCATCAATGCTTTTTCGTACAGCAGATAAACGGCGACCCTCAATGAAAAGATTCGAGTTATCAACGTAAGTAAAAATTCTCATTCAGTACCCTTGCAGATCTTCCAATACCGATCAATTTCAAGCACCCACACATAATCTCTGACTACAGCCCTAACAAATAACCTAAGCAGCCTAACTATGAATTATACGGATTTTTCCATCTAATCACCCATATATGGATTTTATTAAGATTTTATCCGCATAACCCCCCTACAGAGGGTGTTATACAGAAATTTTCCGTATAATCGCCTTGTCAGCGTTTTATACGGATTTGCTTTCCTCATTCTATCGTTCCCACGCTCCGCGTGGGAATGCCTTCGGGGACGCTCTGCGT
>JBIPMB010000069.1:0-10326 GCA_044369355.1 Gammaproteobacteria bacterium
TAAAATATTTGTATTTACTCGCCCCATCATTGTGAGGAGCGCAGCGACGAAGCAATTATGGGGCGAGTAGTTACATTTAATTTTGATCTTAATCCGGATTTAAAAAATCATCACCAAGGTTTTTCTGAATTAGAAAATGGCATTAAGAGAGTCTATGTTACTTATACATCGACATCTATGTTCAGGATGGTATCGTTAGGTAATGCAGTGGCAGCCTATCATATTAAGCTTAAGAATGCAGTTATTCAGGATATCCCCAACCGAGAGGAATTGCATTTCTCACAGCTAGAAGTACTAGAGTTTGAATATGGGACAATAACAAACAAATTATTGCTGCATATCATTCTGCATGCGCCACAGCTTAATACCCTTGTTTTAAAAAATATTGAATGCTTTATAAATGAAAATATATTGGGCATGGAAGTCGCCATAGCTTTGTATAATTCACCTAATTTTAAATCACTCCAGTGTTGGAGCCACAGTTTTACACCCGAAGCACAGCTGTTTTTGAAAAGCCAAGAAAAATTTTATTGGGTTGATACTCTTGAAGCTATCCAGGATATATCTGTACTACAGCCCATGATTTCAGCCAGACCAAAATTGGATAGGGCTAGTCGATTTATCCAGGATATACCGGTTCTACAGCCCATGACTTCAACCAAACCCCAAGCGGGTATAGTTTATGCCGATTGCAGCGATAATATAGATCAATCTGTTACAGATGGTCAAATTTCTCTGAAAACATTACCTGTGTGTGATAAAAAGCCCTATTTTAGTAGCTACCCAGAAGGTGAGGCAAAAAATAAATTGCGGCAAGGTCTATTTTATTTGGACCAGGAAGATTATAGTTTTAAAAATGTAAAAAGCAAACAAACATATCAAAAGCTAGAAATTGAACTTAAGAAATATTTAAATTACCAGCAAGGGTCTTATCTTAAAACAGACTATGTTTGTGAACAGTACAATCCAGGATTAACACTAAAGTGTATGGCTGGAGTACGTGTTCCGTTATATACCACATCGCCGCAGGATGAATTAGTTGCCTTAGCAGTGCGGTCGTTACAAGGTAATGCCGTTTCCGTTACAGTAGAAAGAGGCGACATAGATGGTTTGTATTATTTAACAACCACAGAAAATAGTGACATAGTCTGTGAATTTGTCATGGCAACGCCGCCAGAAGAATTACAACCTGTACCCCAGCCATTGCGAGAGTTGGCAAAGACCATTCAGGCATTTGGCATAGGCAGTGAAGATCTACCCGAAGGACTATCGAATAAAGAAAGATTAAATGCCTTATGGGAACGTAAAGAAGGTGCTTGTAAGCATCGTACCGAAGTGTTTTTGGATAAGGCAGCGGCATTTTCTGATGAGGTAGTAGTGTATATGGTGATGGGTTCCAATCACGCCTGGCCAGAATTACATTGTTTTGGTATGAGAACGAATCAGAATTTTGATTGCCTGGGTGGTTATCCTACTGTGGACCGTTATGCTGAGAGTAATTCTTTTAAAAAAGAAAAGACTATAAGGCAGATTGCGTCTGAAAAGAAAATAAAAAAAGCACAGGAAAAAGCAGTTCCTATTTCGGATCTCTCTGCACGGTTACAACCAGGAAGAAATTATCTAGTCATAGTCAATCATTCTGATGATGCGCATGTACTAATGGATAGTTTGCTAACCGAAGCACCGCATCGCACTCATACGGTCCATCATGGCAAGCGTTTGCATACCATAGGTAAGGGGATAGTGCAGACTGAACAGAGCTGGGCTCAATCTTCAACAGTGCCAGGGGCGTTTGGCCACTTTTTAGATAACTTACAAGAAAGAGATGTGCCTGTCATTATTTTAGATCTGCCACCGGGTGATTTGGTGAAGTATAATTCTTTGTTCAACCGAAACTGTAGAAACCGATATATTAATAGTAAACACATTCCAGATAATGCCATTATTATTATTTTAGCGACTCCCTATAGTGTTATTCTCGAAGACAATTCTATTCTGTCACGCCAACATGAAGTGATTAGGATATCAGCGCAACAGCCTAGAATAGAATCTGTGGCAGTGTCACCTGAACAAGCTATAATCACCCATTCTCTCTATGGCAGCGATGATTGGCAAGCCTTATTGTTAGGTTACTGTGGTTATAATAAGGAGGGTCAGCCTAATATTTTTAAAGGACATTTATTAGAAGCTATTCTACAGGGATACGCTATTAAGATAATTCATCCACCAAAAAATAACGCTGATTTTGATGCTTTTATCAGAGACGTGAATGCAAAGAAAGGATTTTGGTTTTTAAATGAATGGTATAACTGTCCGCAAGGCGTTGAGGTGGATAAAAGTCATGCGTACGATTTCTTATCTTTAGATCAGGTGGTTATGTCAGTAATGAATATACCGCCACAACGGCAAGAAAAACACTATTATCTGATCAATAGCCATACCTTTGAAAGATGTTTACGCAATACGGTTATCGTAGGCGAGCTTCCATGCCAAGATTTGGGTTGGATAGAAATGGCAGCGGGTGAAACTCTGCAGCTTTATGTAACCGATAATCTCAGCGTAGGGCAGTGGTATTGTTTATTAGAAACTTGTGTTAAATATGAAGTGCGGTTACAAGTAGAATCAGCCCCAGGTGTTAGTCTGCCTCATGGGCTAAGAGAGTATTACCCTGGGCTGATCCATAGTCAAATAAGTAATACTGAAGTCTGTATGGAATTGGGGCAGATATTATTTGGTTCTGCAGCAGGTGGAACAATGGTTTACAGTGAGAATCATCTAGATAGTTATTATCAATGTCAAGAATTATTAAATGAAAATGGCTATAAGCCTTTTAGTGATGACAGTAAACCGGAAAAACCGTATCTATTAATAGACGCTTCTGAATTAAGCGATGAAAGTGCCTTGTATCGCAACAAAATTAGTAATGATAATGGCGTAATTACAGCATTTTGTGACATCAGTAATATTGTAGAAGTTTTGGAGAGAGAAAACGGTATAGTGGTATTAACAGGTGACTTACGTCCAGCTTTATTGGCCCATTTAAGCACCTTGTTTCTTGAAGAACCTTATCTATGGATCAATGGTGAAAAGCATAAAATCAATGGTCGTCTGATGGTTATTCCCGAGAAGGGTCAGCCGCTCAGTAAGTGGATTGCTCCTGATCGAAAATTTATACATCCGGTACTGCCTAAACCTGCCGTAGTGCCACAACTCATTCCTGTTTTACCTACCAAAGGATCCGATGCACAGTGGTGGTCTAAAGAAGAATTTAAGGCCGTATTGGAGGCAAGAAAAGAGTTTGTATTAACAGCACTAGAAACTAAACCTTTTGTGTTCTTGCAGGGGTCCGCAGGCTCGGGTAAGAGTAGCTTGGTGCTACAATTACAGGCTGAACCTGATATGGCGGTGTATCACGAAGAAGATATAGCGGCTTGGGCTAAAGATACGAGTCACGGTATAGCCAAGATATTATTCATCGATGAAGCGAATTTGCGTACGCAGCAACAGTGGACCTTATTTCAAGGCTTGTTTAATGATCCGCCTGGTATTTACTACAATCAAAAATTCTATCCGCTTACGAAAGATCACAAAATCATTTTTGCAGGCAATCCATTGAATCATGGTGGAAAACGTATAGAGCCTACCTTATTTAAGCGTTATCGAGAATGCACTATTGATTGCCTATTGCTGCCAGCAGCCTATATAGAACATGCTGTTCTACGTGATATTTTTAAGTATATTCCTGAATTGTCTGAAAATATAGATTTGCTGGCTATAGAATGTCGTGCATTTTTGCAAGACTATGATACTGAAACAGATGATATACGCAGTTTGCAAAGTAGAGCCATGCTGCATTGCTATGAACAAATTCCTGATCTCAATAAAGCAGAGAAGGAGAAAGAACAAGTAGCGGGTAACTATGCGTTATTGAGATCGCGACAAACATGCCAACAAGCAATTATAGATAGTTTAAAGATCCAACAATTTAAACATTGGGCTCGTTTACAACCGGACCATAGGGGTTTGTTGAATGCAGCGTGTTATGGTGGCCATAGTGGTGTGCTGATCGAAGGCGCGCCCGATACGGGCAAAACGGCACTGATTGAGGCTACTTTATTTGAGCAAGGTTATAGTAAAGTAACTTTAGATTCTGCGTCTAAAGAACATAATACCAAAGTGTATTATGTCAGGAAGGTGCTGTGCTGGTTTGGGATGAAATCAATAGCTATTTAACGCCCGCATTAACGGCAAAATTGAATAGTTATTTGTCTGGTTATAGTTTAGATAAGAAAGAGCCAAAGCAAGCTGGTTTTACCTTATTAAGCAGCATTAATCCTGCGTACATGCAAGGAAGAGTGGCTACCGACACAGCTTTATGTTCTCGTTTAAAACAGCAACATCTTAAAAAATATCAAGACTATGAAATAATGGAGATTTTAGAAAAAACAGCAAGCGATTTATCTTGTGACGAGAAGCAAAATATTGAGAATGTTTTTTTTGAAAAACGGAAAAAATCGGTCGAGGATGGTTCAGCAAAACCAGGAACGCGAGACTTACAAGAATTGATTGAAGAGGTGCGCGAAAAGAAACGCAGACTGCAAAGTACGACTGAGTTATCAACGTCAAGCAGCGGCTTTTGGATTGGCCAATCATCGTCAGCATCGGTTAACAGCAAGGTTTATAGGATCAAGTAGGATAGATTATTTGTCTGCCAATTTCATCTTCTGGGTCTAGCGGTCTAGGCAACCCCTGATCCACAATAATCGCAGTAGTCAAAGTGCCATTCACATTCGTTGCGGTACGCCCCATATCCACAATGCTGTCTACGCCTTGCACCAAGCCCACTACAGCATAGGGTAATCCCATGGCGGTGAGCGTAACGGTTGCGGCTATAAAAGCCGTGCCTGGAATACCGGAAATGCCCAGCGAAGCGATGGTGTTGATAAACATCACCATTAAAAATATAGAAAGCGTCATCGGTTGATGCGTCACTGCTAAGGCCATTACCACCAATACAGCAGGGAATACGCCGGCGCAAGCACTCATGCCCAATGTGGCGCCCATACTGGGTACAAAGCTAGATGTTAATTGCGACACTTTAAAACGATCGTGCAAGGTTTCTTCGCTTAAAGGTAAGCAACCAAAACTAGAACGCGTAGTGAAGGCTACCAATAAAACGGGATAGGCTTTTTTCAAATAAGTCCATGGCGAAACCCGTGCGCATAGAGCGACTAAAGTTAATTGCAGTATAAACACCAGCAGCATGGCGATGTAAATGGCGATTAAATAATTGGCGATGCCAACTAAGGTATGAAAACCCTGGGTGCTGCTGATCTTAGCCAGTAAGGCCAATACGCCATAAGGAGTCGTGCGAATCACCAAGCGTGCTAATTGCTTGACCATATGAAAAGTGGAAGTAATAAAAGCTTTAAAACTTTCGGCATGCGCTTTTTCTTTTTTGTAGATCTGCAACGCACTAATACCCAACAAGCAGGCAAAAATAGCAATAGCAACGGTGTTTTCATTGCTCATGGCGGCGATGGGGTTACTAGGAATCATACCTAATAGTGTATCGACTAAGCCGGTGTAATGATGCGTGGGCAGTGGGCCATTGCTGGGCAAAGACAATTGTTGTCCTACATGTAGCCATGAAGCGACTGCCATGCCTATGCCCGAAGCGACGGCGGTTAATAACAATAATAAGCCTACGGAGCGAGAAATCAATTTCCCTATGACTTCGCCAGGATGATCGCCTAAATGAATAAAAGCATGGATAATGGATGTTAAGATTAAGGGTAATACCAACATGCGCAGCAAATCTAAATAACCATCGCTGACTAAGGTTAAGGATTGGGCAATGAATTGGTTGCTAAAAGGCGTTAAAAGGGGATGAAAGTAGTTGAGCAACATGCCGCCCGCGATGCCCAGGACTAAGCTTATAAAAATACGTAAGTTACTGCTTAACCGCGGTTTTTTTTCCAGGGAGAATAAAAATAACAATAGGGTAGGGAATATGGCTATAGGCCAATTTTGGAGGAAACTGAGCATAGTAGGTCTACTTTTATTAAGAATAGTTCTTAGTATAAATGGTATTGATGGCAAAATCAAAAATTATGGCCGGTCGCATTGTCATCCTCGACGCAGTCGAGGATCCAGTTTATACTGGGTCTTCCTGTACAGCAAGATTGTCATCTTCTAAGAGCGCATCAAAAGGTACCCATAAGCTTAGCCGAATGTCATTGCTTCGAAAAGTTCTTGAGCAGAATATTTTAATTTAAATCAATGGTTTACATTTTCAGGATATAAGCGCTAAGCTTTATAGTTATACCAAACAGTTCCAAACCATTCAGTTATTAACTAAATGGTTTAAAACCATTTGGTTAAAAATCGTTGCTTTTTAAGCGCATTCGTTGTATAATAATCTCAGTGTATTGAACAGAGGTCAGGGTGATGAATTATGAAAGCTATTTTCCTTTAGGGATTGCAAAAGGGCAAGCCTTTATTGGTCGAGCAGAAGATACTGAATGGCTCAACAAAAACATAGAGGCGGGGATCCATACTTTATTGTTGGCGCCTAGAAGATATGGGAAGTCTAGCCTAGTGTTGCAAGTATTGGAAAATAAAAAATTAGATTTTGTTGAAATTGACCTTCAACTATGTCGTACTGGAAAATCGGTTGAAATGAAGATCTTGCGGGGTGTTGAGAATATCATCACTGCTGCGGTTAAAGAAAAAGATAAAGTATTACAAACTGCAAAATCATTTTTCTCAAAGTCAAAGAAACAATGGAATATTGGCTTAAAAGGTTTTGTTCAAGTGACAATTGAACCAGATAAGTATGACGATGTCGCTGATAACATTTTAACAGCGCTTCAGTTTTTAGAGGCAGCTTTAAGTGATGAAGACAAAAAAGCAGTTATCTTTATCGATGAGATGCAAAAAATAATTCATTTAGAAGAATCAGAAGAAATCCAAGGTGCTATTAGACATTTTGCCCAAAAATCAAAAAGAGTTCATTTTATTTTTTCAGGTAGTAGCCGTGGGTTATTGCGGCAGATGTTTAATAATAATGCTAAACCCTTATATCAACTCTGTGACAATGTTACCTTGGGTAAAATAAAGGAAGAGTGCTATCTATCTTACATTAAAAAAGTCGCCAAGAAAACGCTTAATCTGCAATTGCCGGATAATGTCATTCATAAGATCATCGATCTAAGTGAACGACACCCTAGAAGGCTCTATAATCTTTGTTTATATTTTTGGCGTTTAATAGATTCTGGTAAAAAAGAAGCTAATGAAGCAACCGTCTTAGAAGCATGGGACAAATTAATATTCTCGGAGGCAAAAGGAACGCGGTACTTTTTATCAAAACTGAATAATAGCCAACTCAAAGTATTGGCATATTTAAGTTTAAAGGATAACAAAGAATTGACGAGTAAACAAGCTCAAGGAACTACGGATCTATCGGGATCTGCAATATCCAAAGCCTTACATAGTTTAGAGGAAGAAGATCTCATCGAAAAACATGAAGATGGCACATATCACATAATCGATCCTGTGATCAAAGGCATTATTAATATGTATGAGAATGAACTCTTAGAATAATGATATGAAGTTTTTGCTTGATTAAAAATTGGTTATACGATGGGGGTTCATTTTTTAGTGTTTGGTTAAATTGAGGCGATGAATATGGAAACTATAAAAAATATTTTATGTTATGGCGATTCCAATACCTGGGGATTTGTGCCTGGCTCTATAAATTTTACTACATTTTACATGGAACGCTATGCGCGACATATTCGTTGGACGGGATTATTACAAGAATATTTGGGCAATAAATACCATATCATTGAATCTGGTCTAAATGCACGCACCACTAATATCAATACGCCCGATCTCTTTCCTGATCGTAATGGAAAAACCTATTTAGCACCTTGTTTATATTCGCATGCTCCCTTGGATCTAGTTATCTTGTTTTTGGGCGCTAATGATTTAAAAATTGAATTTAACCGTGGCGCTAAAGAAGTTGCTACGGGATTAGCTGAGTTAATCGACATCATTCAATCTTCCACATATGGGCCGAATATGAAACAAGCCCCCGCTATATTATTAATAAGTTATCCTATCCCTGTTAGTGAAAACAGCTATAAAGATATCAATAATGAATTCATCTTTAAAGGTGCAATTAACAAAGCAAAAGAGTTTTCGATGTATTTTTCTGCCTTAGCCGAGCAGAAGAAGTGCCACTTTTGGGATGCAGCACCACATATTCAATTATCTGACATTGATGGAATCCACTTTGATGAAAAGGCACATCAAACATTTGCTGAATTACTGTGCAAAAAAGTGGAAGAGATTATTATCTAATAAATTATAAATTGGCCAGCTGGAGTTTCATCCTCAAAAATAATTTTGTTTAAACAAAACAATCGTCATAATCAACACCGTCGTAATGAATACAGGGCGTATTAACCAATGACCTTTGTTAATCACCCAATTGGCGGCTATATAGAAGTGATTTCGCCTATAACACCCTGTATTTTATTGGTACCTAAGGCCACAGTGGGCGGCAAGCCCGTAGCCAATAAGGCCGGTAAGGTGATCAAGCCGCCACCGCCGGCTAAGGTGTCGATGATGCCGGCACTAAAGCCGACGGCACCTAAAATAAGTAATAGCAACCAATGGTCCATGTTGCGCCCTAACTAGATTTCATAAGGACTATTATGACATAATGACACTAAAATAAGAAATAGCCTCGATTCTCTTCACAAATATTGATCTGCTTCTACTAGAAAGGTGTAATATGAAAAAAACAATTTTGACATCATTAATTGGCGGTCTCATCAGTCTATCCGCACAAGCCGATGTAAACCATTATTTTTCTACTATCAAGCAAGATCCCAATGCTTTATATGCTTTTCTTAAGGTCATGCCTAAAGGCGGCGAATTACATTATCATTTGGCGGGTGGTGCTTATCCTGAGGTCATGTTAGACCTTGCTGAACAAGGGCCTTATTGCTTAGATAAAGCTAATGATAGTGTAAGCACGGGTAAAGAGTGTAGTGCGGTAGCATTGGCCACCAACGATGCTTTATATCAGCAATATCTAGAGGCATGGTCCTTAGAAAACTTCGTAACGGTGAATGAAAGCGCCGAAGATCATTTCTTTGCTGCATTTTATAAGTTTATGCCTATAGTGGCAGATCACGAAGCAGAATTATTAGCAGATGTATTAAAGCGCGCAGGTTCTCAGAACGAGCAATATATGGAAGTTCTCATCACCCCAGATAATGCCCAATCCGCTTCATTTGCAAATTTAGTTCAAGGCAAAAAAAGCTATGCAGAAAAGTTAGTGGCCTTACAAAGCAGCAAAGCCTTTAACGATAACGTTCAAAAAACCATTACCAATGGCCATAATAGTATTGAAAAGGCGCATACCTTATTAGGTTGTGACAAAAATCCACAAGCAGAAGGTTGCACTGTAACCGTACGTTTTCAATATTATATTTTGCGCCAACTGCCAGAGGATGCTTTTTTTGCTATGGCAGTGAATGCTTTTTCAGTAGCAAAAGCATCTCCTGATTTTGTGGGCATTAATCTAGTACAGCAAGAAGATGTGCCCGCAGCTTTAAAACCCTACGAGCAGCAAATGCAAGTATTAGATTTTCTGCATCAGCAATATCCTACGGTGCATATCAGTTTACATGCGGGTGAATTGTCACCTACCGCGGTTGCTCCTGCGGATTTACGTTTTCACATACACGATGCCGTTACCGTAGGTCATGCCGAGCGCATAGGTCATGGCGTAGACATTACGTATGAAGACAACGCGGAAGCTTTAACTAAAATGATGGCACAAAAAAAGATTGCCGTTGAAGTCAACTTAACGAGTAACGATTGGCTCGTGAATGCGAGGGGAGCGGCGCATCCGTTACATTATTATTTAGACCATCAAGTGCCGGTGGTATTGTCTACCGATGATGAAGGCATATTGCGCACGGATTTAACGCATGAATACGTACGCGCCGTTATGGAACAGCATTTAGACTATCAACAATTAAAAACTATTACCCGCAATGCTATAATCTATAGCTTTTTACCTGCAGATGAAAAAGTGCGTTTGCAACATCAGCTAGATGGAAAGTTACAGCAGTTCGAGGTGGCTTATGCCGATCGCTGAGGAACCGAGCGTCGATTGGTTCTCGGGCCGCGACCGTTAGCAACTGTCTTGAACTGGGTAAATTTCACTCTGTTTTTAGAGTTTTTTATTACCCCCTCAAGTCGCGCCCTGCAAGATTATTACCCTTACCTTGCTCCGTGAGGGGC
>JBIPMB010000223.1:0-2787 GCA_044369355.1 Gammaproteobacteria bacterium
TATACGATGCTGAACGCACCGCGGAATTATTTTGCTTTATTGTGAATCGTTGGCAAGAATTGGGTGGATGGGAAAATACCCTATGAGATTCCTAGCCTTTCAGCAATGACTTTAACTGTTCTTATTCCCTCTAAAATCAATAAGCCATCCACCATTTTTTTCTCCTAAAAAAATTACAATGAACCAACTCCCTCGGATCTCGTCAGTGCGAGCAAGTGACACAATTCCGGCTTTATAAGGTTTCACGTTATTTCATCCCGCTATACGTGATATTCCTTTTTATTACCTCAATATTTCCTGAATTGCGTCGCTTGCTCGCACTGATAGTAGATACTCCTATAAAAAAGCATTTATTAATATGATTCGTATTAAATTATGTCGGGATTGATTTCAATAGCCTCATGAAAAAAACATAAGAATACTATTAATCTTACACTTTTTGATTGCATATTGACCTTTAATTATAATTTGAGCTCTTTTTAAGCATTTTTTGGGTTATTTTCAAAAGCATTGACCGCTTTCCGCCCTGAAATGATGAGGGAATCATAGAAATATTCTTTATTAAAAATAATATATAACCCTATTTAACATAGTAAAAAAATCGTGTATACTCCTTAGTTATGGAAAAAGAATTTATAGAAACAGACAATTCCGCAATATCGATTGCAGCTATGCGTGCCAATCGGTTGCGGCGGCTGCGGAATCTTGCAAATCTTTCACGTAAAGAGATTTGCCAGGATAGTGGCATCAATCTCAATACATTGATTGGTTGGGAAGTTGCGCGCCATGGCGGACTAACTCAACCGGGCGCACGGAAATTTTTGAAGCGAATCTTACTTGAAGGGATAATGTGCAGTGAAGAATGGCTTTTGCACGGTACGGGCATTGAACCTCATATCGTATCTAGTATTAGCCAACTCAATCCATTTACAAACCCAGGTGCTGATATACAGATTCAGCAAATCTTATCAGAAATTACACTATTTAAAAAGCATCACCCCAATGCTGTAAGTATGATACTCAATGATGACAGTATGGCGCCTTCGTTCAAAAAAGGTGATTTTATTTGTGGCTGCATTGTTTCACTGGAAGATGTTAAAAACTATCTGGGAATGCCCTGTATACTATTAACGAGCGATGGCAAGCAAATGTTTAGAAATATAACCATCGGTGAAAAAGAAGGTACATTTTGTTTGCTGGCAACGAATCTTGTGGCGGTTTCACAAGAGCCTTTAATATTGCAGGATATCAATCCTATATATATTGCTCCCGTTATTTGGCATAGGAAATTGTTAAAGTCTAATCAGTAAAGCAAAAGGCATTAAATGACACTTACAATAAAAAATCATACTCTTAAAAAATACATAGCCCAAACCTTATTGGGTGCTATTTCGTTTGTTTTTTTAATTTCACTGATTGCTGGCATTTTTATTGAACGGGACAATGCCAAAATGGAGCATATTGAAAAAATACACGACACACATACAACGTTAATCTCAATTCTTGCCCCAGACCTCGCAATCTATAACATTATGGAGGTTCGCAAACTATTATCGCTTGCATCATCTCCTGATAGATTTTTTGCTGTTATCGACAATAGTAGAAACGTATACATGTCTGATTATGAAAATTTTGGCGGTATGCAGTTAAAGATTCGTTGGGTTTGGTGTTGGGATACAGGGGTTTAATCACCTGTCATTTGGGCAGGAGGTAGCGGCCGGTTATTCTGGCAACACATCACTACCCAATAAGAGCTTGCTCGAATATGTGGGCCAAACCATTATCATCGATGATAACATGAGGTATACGCATAAACTTTCTTGTACTAACCTAGCTATATTTTCTTTGCAGAACTTGAAGAACTAGAAACAGAGGCTTCCATTTGCTGTATTTTTACTTCTAAGGCTTCAAGTCGGCGTAATCCAGCAAAAATTCCCATACGCTCCAACACCGGAGTCAATTTAAATACGGCTATTTGGTCTGCGGTTGCTTCAAATCCCGCTAGACGGGCTACACCTTCGGCTTTTAAACCCGCCGCATTTCTTTGTTTTAAATGAGCGCCGCGGTTTACCAAACACTGCACCATTTCGGTTTGACCTTGACGTGCTGCCAAATGAAGCAATGTGTTTTTACCTTTATCTACATGTACATTCACATCTTTAAGTTGGCTCAAGGCTAATTTAAATAAGCCTAAATGTTTTTGCTCTAAGGCGTATAAGGCCATTTCTAGTGGATTTATTTCTTTAATTCCTAAGCCAGCTTGTAGTTTATTTAAAAACTCGGCTGCAAGCTCTGGAGCAGCACACCGTTCGCAGGTTTTTGCCACTAATTTTAACCAGTCTTGAGCAGAATAAATTCTTATTAAATCTTGCCAATCTTTAGTCATTAATAGATTCAACAAGGCGGGCAAGTAGGTTTTTACGATAGATTCAGTTTGTTTACACAAGAACTCTAAGAGCGTTATGCCTTGTAAAGGCAAAGTTAATAATCTGGGGTCGGCGCGTAAGATACTTTCCCATTTTTGCAAGTCAAGTGATGCGGCACTCAAGGATAAAGCCAAAAGCTCATTAGCCGCGGCAGTAGCAACATAAACTTCTTGCCAGCATTCAGGGTTTTTCGTCAAAAAGTCCCGAATCATACTGCGCATACTATGATTGGGGATAACGACTTTGCTGTCCATAGGCTGCCCCGTCATGGGACTTAGCATGCTTTTTTCTAAGGCTTGTAAAATAGCTTCTCGCTCATAGGCATGACCATCCATGGCCATAACAGGGTCTAACATGATTT
>JBIPMB010000224.1:0-2775 GCA_044369355.1 Gammaproteobacteria bacterium
ACCCAGTTTTACTCTCAAGATCCATAAGATACCATACTGAAGTGTTCGCCTAAAGGCGAGGGTGTTAACCCTATCCCACGTAACTACATAAATGACGGTGTTACCCATGAAATAGCCATTATAAAATCGCCTAATATCTTCTAAGCCATGTGTCACTTTAGTATAATTCACCAATTCTGATACTTCGGCGTCGGTAAAACCAAAATATTGGCTATACCGCTCATCTAAAACCGTGTAAACCACTAAATTATTGAGTTCTGATAACATCTGGTTTTTAGAAACTCGCAAAATACCACTCATCAATGCTTTTTCTAAATAGATATTATCTTTAAGCGTGCTACTGAAGACATTACGCATAAAGCCGCTTAATTCATCCACATAGCCATCGGTATAGGCTGTAGTTAAGGGTGAATCGTATTCATCAATTAAGATGATCGCTTTCCTGTCGTGTACTTTATAAAGAAATTTACATAAAAGCTGCAAAGCTTTTTCTAATTGACTATTATTGGAAGACCCCTCAAGATGGCGTACAAACATCGCCTTATCTTCTGCATCCAGCTTATCAGAATCCAATATTTTTCGATGTTCGCTGTACAATTCTTGTATTAGAACCCTCATCCCATCAATAGCCATTTCTAAAGTAGGTTCTTTCAAGTCTTTGAAGGTAATAGAAATCACTGGATATTGGCCTTGGTGTAAGCGCATAAATTCGCCATTATCTACTGTAGCGATGGTGAAGTTATCGAATAAGCCTGCCGTAGATTGTCCAGCTACTTCCGAGCTAAAGAAGTGTTGTAACATAGATAGAGTTAATGTTTTGCCGAATCGACGCGGGCGTAAGAGTAGAGAAACGATTTCACCTTCAAAAAAATCTTTAATTATCAAAGATTTATCGACCAAAAGACAATTATCTCTGACTAACCTACCAAAAACAGCGTGGGTATATTCAATTTTATGACCTATGATGAGCATGGCTAAACCTTTCTTAAACACAATACATTTTAGGTAGGATAGCACAACCCCTCTAGGGTTGCACATAAATATTTTAGGCATTTATGCATAAAAAACTCATGATAGAATCTTTAAAGCTACCTCTTATGCTTTGCAGCCATAGCGCAGATTGCCCAGCCACTTTATAGGGCATCACTAGAGATATTAGGAATTTTGACCGTAGATCTGGGTATAGGTCTGCTGTTGCTTAACCATTGATTTTCGTCTAAACTTTCTTCAGTAAAAAAGGACAGGGAGCAACGGGATTTCAATGGATCATCTTTTATTTTGGGTCCCTTCTGTGGGCCTATTTTTTATAACCATTTGCGCTTGTTTAATTACAGGTCATTTCTGGTCCAGATATAGAAACCAGTATGTTTCTGAGGCCGCACGCTCAGATATGCGCATAGTAGAAACAACCATTTATGCCATCATGGGCTTGTTGATCGCCTTTGCTTTTTCGGGCGCCAATAACAGACTCGATGAACGGCGGTTATTAATCATCGATGAAGTGAATTCCATCCTAGCCACCTATTACACTTTGGATATCCTTCCCCCAGAAATGCAAGCAGAGGCACATCAAGATTTAAAACAGTATGTTAATGATCGACTAGAATGGTATCGAGTTTATCCCAATCAGACAGCCATGAGTCAGGAAAGACAAAAATATCTGCAAATACAGCGACAATTATGGAATATGGCAATGCTTGTGTGCAACAAACCAGGGGCTACACAAACCTGTACACAGCTTCCGATCGCCATAAGCAATATGATAACTATTGAAAATAAGAAAACCCTGTATAAATATCTGCATCCCCCAGTGGTTGTCTATGTAATGCTACTGGCTATAGTCTTGTTAGGCTCTTTATTAGCGGGTTATACCGTACGTGGCAATTTCAAAGAAACTTGTGTTCACATGTTACTCTATGCCATCATTCTTTCATTGATGATCTTTATTATTCTCAACTTAGAGTTTCCTCGTATAGGCACATTCAGTAGTTCTGTATTTAACAACTTTAATACAGGCTTTGTATCGCTACAAGCCATGATGAAGTGATATGGTTAACACATAGCCCCGTCATTGACGGGGCCAGAGAGAATAAAAAGTTTTGCACGAATCTAATATTTTAACTATTGTGGAACTTGCACATAATAACGAAGATGGCCACAGCTACAAACGGGGATCTCGCTCACACCACTAAAATGCACTACCTTTTTGCATTTCTCGCATTGTAACGCATCCAAACCGGTTAAATCCCCTGCCGTAAAAATCATGGGGTCATCCTTAGCGTCTAGGCCTAGTTTATACCATTCTACAGTAGTGGGATCTTCTACTTTAGACAATAAGTCCCATAGTTTATAAGTAACATATTCGCTATCTCGCTGAACAGCGTCCTTAATCCCTTCTTCGGCAGCAACTCCATATTGACTTAATACCCGCAGATCGCGCGCCAAATAATGGGCTATTTTTTGTACTTCATAAGCCGCCATATCCTGTATGGACACATCGATTTCCATGCTCGCTTCCCATAGTTTATCCAATGCCGGTTTGGTGCCGTACTCTACTTTATCGGTAAGCTGATTTAATCGTTGAATAAGATGTATATAGATATCTTTTAGGCGCTTGTTCATGTTGATTTTCCTTATTAAGTCAAAATATGCTATTCTAGGCGCTCACAATGAGCAGGAATCCTACACATGAGCCACCCCAGCTATGATGCCAGTACTATAGAACCTAAGGTACAACAATACTGGCAAAAAGAACAGAGCTTTAAGACTACTGAA
>JBIPMB010000225.1:0-2774 GCA_044369355.1 Gammaproteobacteria bacterium
AAACGGCTTTCTGTGCGTTTTTCTGCGGGATAACGGGCAATTTGTTGCTCCGGCAAGGCATAATCATAGTCGCTTAAAGTATACATATTGCACTAAATCCTAGACTTTTGGCGATTTTAGCACACATTTTTGCACCAAAACAGGTCATTTTTTATGGTTGCCGTTAATATTTCCTTAATATTTTTGTATTATAATTAAAGTTAGGCTATAGTTAAGCTCAGTTAAAGGTTAACTGAGTAGGTAAAAGATAGTATGAAAAGCTTATTTCTTGATCCGGAAACGCGTCCCGTTGAGGAATGGCCCAATAGTTTGTATATGATTTGTGATGTGCCCAGAAATTTTCTGGACATGCCTATCGTCGATTTGATGGTAGAAGCGGTTTCCATTGCCCAAGAGCGTAATTTTCAGAATTCACGCAATTATACGGACGATGGCAGCGGCAAGCATAGCTCAAACCAATACTTTACCGGCAAGTTAACCGAGGTTAAACATCATATTGAAGTGTCTTTAAATCGCTTTGATAAGATATTTAATAAAGACCCTAGCAAAAAATATGTGTTGCTGGTCTTTAAAGTGCCCAACGATATTGAGATTAAGACCGATAAGGTCTATGGGCAAAGGATTAAATCGGTAAATCCAGAAGTCATTAAGCCTTTGTATTTGAAACAAATTTACTTTTTTGAGGAGAAATAAAAATGGTAGCACTAGTAGCAACAGCAGCAACGCTAGCGGTTCCAATGGCTCGAGGGTTATTTAGACTTGTTTTCTCTGAATTGGATAACAAAAAAGCTCAGTCAGCCGCAGATAGCCTAGGGCTTTCGAAAAAAGTTGATGTTTCCTTTAGTTCAAATAGCCATACGCTTTTCAGTCCAAGAAACAATGGCTCAGGTCAAGGTACAACACAAGCACCTACAGCCGCTGATATTAAAGCTGATATTAAACATGTTGATGTTCCCCGTGGAACCAAATAAGCTGGAAAATAGCTTGTCTTGAACTGTTTAAAGAGCCCACAAAAGTCGGCTTTTTTTTTATATACTCACAGCAGTTGGTTTTTAGGGTAGAAGACTAGCTCTAGCGCACCAAGGGTAAATTACACATGACTGGTGCGAGATGGGCGAAGGCAACACCCCCTAAAAATCAAATGCTAAGAGTATAGGCGTCATATTCTGCTAGTAGATCACAGAAATAGGGCCCTAAAACATTGACTTAATACCATAAATAGGCAATACTCAGTCTATCCATTTTCATTGATATTAGGTGTATACAATGTTTAGGACCGCATTAAATGATTTAAAACAATGGTTTAGCAGCCAATCGCGCAAGCCTTTAGTGATCCGTGGCGCACGACAAGTAGGAAAAACTTGGTTAGTGCGCGAATTAGCGCGCAGCAATAAGCTTAACTTAATTGAAATCAATTTTGAATTAGAGCCCACAAAGAAAACACTCTTTACAGACAATGATCCCAAAAAAGTATTGATTGCACTGGAGGTTAGCTTAGGTAAGCAAATTCAGCTCAATAATACCCTACTATTTTTAGATGAAATCCAAGCTTTTCCATTAATCCTGGCCAAGCTCAGATGGTTTAAAGAGCTTATGCCTGAGCTCGCAGTTATCGTTGCGGGCTCTTTGTTAGAATTTGTCCTAGATAAACACGATTTTTCCATGCCCGTAGGCAGAATATCTTATTTACATCTAGAACCGCTGTCGTTTGATGAATTTTTATACGCTAAGAATTCTAAGATGTTAGATTTCTTGAATGAATATAACTGGGAAGAGATCCCTCCTGCTATACACCAACAAGCCCTGGCGTATTTGCAGGAATATACTCTGGTAGGTGGATTACCGGCAGCAATGAGCGTTTGGTTGGAGCAAAATTCCTTGATAGCAGTGCAACAGATCCATCACGATATTTTAAGCACCTACCGCGATGATTTTGCTCGTTACAAGGGGCGATATGATATACAACTTTTTGATGACGTTTTTAATTACGTTCCTAAAAATATAGGGCATAAAGTGATTTATAGCCATATCAGCCTAAATGCCTCAGCCGCCAGTACGAAACAGATATTCCAATTAATCACAAAAGCACGTGTTATTCATACAATACGGGCCAGTTCGGGTAATGGCATTCCGCTAGCCGCAGAATCAAACGATAAATACATAAAAACTATTTCTTTGGATGTGGGCTTGATGAACCGTATTTTAGGTATTAATTTGCATGATTTTAAATCAGTTTCAGACATTGAGGTTATCCATAAGGGGGCTATTGCAGAGCAATTAGTAGGCCAACTGCTAAGAACGATTGAACCTTATTATATAGAGCCCGCTTTGTACTATTGGCAACGCAGTGAAGCCGGTAGTAATGCTGAAGTGGATTATCTCATCCAACAGGGCTCAAAGATCATACCCATAGAAGTAAAAGCGGGTACCAGGGGTACTATGCAATCCCTGCACTTATTTATGAAGTTAAAACAACTACCTACAGCCATACGCTTTAACGCAAATACACCCAGTAGAATGAAAATAGAGGCAAAAACGTCTAGCGGTGAAGTCCAATACCAACTATTGTCCTTGCCACTCTACATGGTGGGACAATTAAGACGCTTATTAGAACAAAATGCTTGATTGGGCGCTTTTAACAGGCCTCAGTGGATGTAAATATTCGACCAACCCCGGCCCCTGAACAGTAAAATAAAGCGATTATTTTCAATAAAGTAGGCAAAAACGCGGGACACACCGGAAAAAATAATGTATAAGTATTGGATGAACCATCA
>JBIPMB010000248.1:0-2770 GCA_044369355.1 Gammaproteobacteria bacterium
TGCCAATAAAGGCTTCTCGATTTTTGGCATAATCCAAGATCACACCGGAATCCTTACCCTGACCCGGAGCAACCTCCTCAATTAAATTTCCCTTTACCACAATCGTACTCCCCTGCATAATTGCTCGAACTAAGGCAACTGATAGAGATGATTTTTGTCCTTGAACTTCCCCTGCCTGGGGAATAGACAGGGGGTTTTCCTGTTTGATTTTTAAATCAGCAAAACCAGTAGCCGTTTCTAAAACACTAGAAGTTGAGACTAGGGGATTTTTCTCCCCCGCTTGTCGCATGGTTTTTAATAGCGAATCCGATGCAGAGGTAAAACCTACATTAACCTCTAAGGCATTCGGGTCTGACGGTGTTGGATTCGGAGCGGGAGATGGTGTAGGTGTGGGCGTAGGAGTAGGGGAAGATGGTTTGGGTGTTGGACTGGGAGTAGGAGTCGTTGTTGGTGTGGAATTAGGGGCGGGTGCTGCACCTTCTTTCTTTTCGCCTAACACTTCACACTTAACCCTTCCATGTCCTGCGGATACCATACCAATTGCTTCTGCTGCGGCTTTACTTAAATCTATGATGCGATCGCCCGCATAAGGGCCTCTATCATTGATCGTGACAACAACCGATTTCCCACTGGTGATATAGGTTACTCGAACCCTTGTTCCAAAAGCCAATTCTTTGTGGGCGGCAGTCATTTTAGTCGCATCAAAAATTTCCCCGTTGGCGGTTTGCCCACCGTCGAACCCATCCCCTCCCCCATAAAAAGAAGCCTCACCCTCAAAGGTTTGAACAACGGTTTCCCCGTCTGCGGTTTGGGGATTGGCATTGGCTACCCCCGTTTGTTGGACGGTCTGAGTCGGGGCTGCCATTTTTGCGGCATTATCTACACACAGAACAATAGTGCCATCGGGAAGCTTTCGCCCGACATCGTAGATTACGCCCTTGAACTTATTAACCTTAAATCCATTATTAAAACCGCACTCAATCTCAATGGATTGGTGTTTTAGGATTCGCTTAAACAATTCCCCATCGGGGTCGGAAACAACAAATTCAGCTTGATTGTGTTGGTAACTATCAAAGGAAATCCAGGGGTATCCCAGAATATCCCCGTTATTGGAGTCAAGCAATAATTCCCCAACGGGTTCCCCTGCATTTTCGGTGGTTTTATTTGCAATCTGACTCCAATCTTTATTGGGCTTGGCTTTTTTATCCTTGGGTTTGATTTCCCCATCCTTGGCATCAACTTCTTCTTGGTGATCCTTCTCCGGTTCCTTTTTCTTCTCGTCAGCAATTATCGTTTTACCGGACTCCACTAATTTTTTCTTTTCAGGATCAATGGTCTGAGCTAAGACTGAGGCAAAACTTCCCCCTAACTTCTGACCAAGTTTGGTGATATCTTCCCATTGTTCCTGGGTCGCTGCATCTGCCTCGGCAACCGTCTTTTCCTGCTTGGTTCCCGAAACCCCTCCAATTTTGACTCTGAAAAACCAATTCAATCGCTCATCGGGTTCCTGTTTGTCTTTACCTGATTTACTCTCATCCATCGGGGGGAGGGTACTCCAATCCTTATTAGCCTTGGGTTTGTCCTTACCAGGTTTAGTTAGTTCCTTGGGTTTCTTGTCTACCATAAAAATATTCCGTACCTACGGAGCGAAAGTTGGTTGGCGATCGCAAAACTCTATCTGGGAATGCGATCGCATTTAACTTATATTAGCAATCTTGACTCATGGGGTTAATTGGGGTAAAGTACAGAAGTCAATTAAATACAAGAAGAAAAATGAAATTCAATGAATTGACAAATGAAATCAAAGCAATAATGGAAGATGAAAATGTCCGTTGGTTTAATGGCATTACCACTAAAGACCTGAAAGAAGTATTGGAATCCGAAAAGGGTATTAAATGTTCGATTCAAGTGACTTTTTTGTTTACATCGATCAATATCTAGTGTAAAATAACAATGTTGAGTCAATAGGAAGCTATGGAAAAATTAATTGAGAGCATTCGCAATTTTGAGTCCGATACTTTTTCTGCATCTAGTCAGAATTGGACGGAGGAGCAGGTAATAGCGATCGCTAATTGGCTGATCGAACATTGGATCGTTGACAAAATCGACGGTCACGATTTATCAGAAATTTGCGGAGAGCTAGGATTCTATTCCGACGATGATAATGATGAATAATCTTTTTCTGACCTGAAAATTAGCGCACCTTTTGTGGGTGCGTTTTTTTGTTTTTATGGTAAAATACTTGTGTCATATAACAAGAAGGAAGATCATGATTGACAACATCGAAAAGTTAGATATCGGCAGTAAATACACTGTTCATCATATTTTTGACCAATACTACAAGGGAACTCGAACACTGATTTTAAATTCTTTTCACTATGAAATCTATGAAGCTAAAAAAAGTGAGTCGGGACTACATATAAAATGTAAATCAAAAGGTCAAGAATATCAACACACGACTCATATCATTAACAGTTTTGGGATCACAGTGGGTTGAGATAAAAACACGAAAATCAACTGCGAACACTTACGGGGGTTATCATTTTATGAAATTCTAAAAACAAAAATGCAAGAAATAGGAATAGAAGAAAATGATTTTCTCTATTTACAATAAACTCAAAAAGCTAGATCGCTACACTAATTGCGATCGCCTGCTAAAATAAAATCAATCCCCAACTCAGGGCAACCATATACCGAGTTGGGGATTTTTTTATGACTGATCTCACTATTCCAGTATTAGTTTTAGAATTTCAAGCGCGATCGCTCTATG
>JBIPMB010000070.1:0-10236 GCA_044369355.1 Gammaproteobacteria bacterium
TCATCAAAACCATATTTATGAATTAAAATGAAATACAGCAATTTAAAGCGCTGTGCACACAATGCGGGTAAGCCTGGTCTTTTCATATAAGCGTACCAAGCGCTGAGTGCACCCAATAAGGCAAAGCATAAGGGTAAACTGGTCAGATCGCGGAGGATCATCTGAAAACTACCGTGAAATTCTTCGGCCATGAGTGCCAACACATTATTCTGTGGCAAGACCGTGATGCTATTGCCTAAGATAGGATTGCTGGAGTACAACATAGGCCCTATCATTAAATAACCTTGAAATACGGAAGGGATGGCCAATAAGACCAAGGGCAGCCACACCACCCACGGTGATTCTTTTAAATGATGCTTGGTGTGATCATCCATTCGCCCTTCCCCGTGAAAGGCCAGGAATAAAGCCCTAAAGCTGTAAAATGCCGTTACAAAAGAGCCCAGCACCACGCACACATAGGCATAAGAAGCACCGCTGACCTGGCTATAGTGCACCGCGTCTATAATGGAATCCTTAGAATAGAAACCCGAAAACGGTGGAATGGCACATAAAGCCAAAGTACCGATGAGGAAAGTAATGTACGTGATAGGCATGTGCTTTCTTAAACCACCCATATGACGCAGATCTTGATCGTGATGCATGGCTATAATCACCGAGCCCGCGCCTAAGAATAATAAGGCTTTAAAAGCGGCATGCGTCATTAAGTGGAAGATACTCGCTGCATAGGCTGAAACACCCGCTGCTGCCATCATATAGCCCAATTGCGACAACGTTGAATAAGCAATAACGCGTTTAATATCGTTCTGCACAATGGCAATTAAACCCGTAAACAACGCGCCTGTTGCACCTATGATTAAAATAAAGCTTTGCATAGACGGCGTGTATTGATATAAGGGAGACAAACGCGCCACCATGAACACACCCGCGGTAACCATCGTTGCTGCGTGGATCAAAGCCGAAATAGGCGTAGGACCTTCCATCGATTCAGGCAGCCACACATGCAAAGGCATTTGTGCTGATTTGGCCATGGCACCTACAAACAAGAAGAAACCTATTGCAGTGATGGCAGACCAATGCGTACCCGGTAAGTTAGGTGCAAGCGCCGCTACATGAGGCACGGCGGCAAATACTGCTGCGTAATCTAGGCTGCCAAAATAATTTAAGACCCCGGCTATACCGACCACAAAACCAAAATCGCCCACTCGATTGACCAAAAAGGCTTTTAAACTACCCTGATTAGCGGATTCACGATCAAACCAAAAGCCAATCAATAGATACGAGGCCAAACCCACGCCTTCCCAGCCAAAGAATAATTGTAAAAAATTATTGCCGGTGACCAGCATCAACATAAAAAAGGTAAACAAAGAAATATAGGCAAAAAAGCGTTGATAACCGCCATCTTCTTGCATGTATCCTACGCTGTAAATATGTACCAGAAAGGACACAAAGGTGACCGTGACCATCATGCAAGCCGTTAAGCGATCAACTAAAAAGCCTACGTTTAAGGTTAAGTTACCGCTTTGCCCCCAGATATACAATACGCCATCGTAGACCCAATTATTGTGTATAACCAAATAAGCTACATAAACCGATAGCAGAAAAGAAATCCCCATTAAGGTGATGGTTAAGCGATGCGCAAAAGTTCGTGACACATGCCTGCAAAATAAACCAGCAGCGGCCGCGCCCAATAAAGGGGTAATAACAATCAATAAAGTTAAGGTCTTTAATAATTCCATAGTAACGTTATCCTTTTAATGCATCTAAATCAGTGACGTTAATGGAGTGGCGCGTGCGAAATAGAATAATCAAAATCGCTAAACCCAGCGCCGTTTCGGCTGCGGCAACCGCCAAGATGAAAAAGACAAAAATCTGCCCTGCGCTGTCTTGTAAAAAGCTGGAAAAAGCGATGAAATTCATGTTTACCGCTAACAGCATTAATTCTATACTCATCAACAAGACAATGAGGTTTTTACGGTTAATAACCATACCCGCTAAACTTAAGCCAAATAAAATAGCGCCTACGACCAAATAGTCCGTCAAAGTAATCATTCATTCACTCCCATATCGGTAATCACTACTAAGCGATCTTTCTTATTCGCCTCTAATTGTAAAGCAACGCGCTGTCGTTTGTTATTGGATTTTTCTCTGTGCGTTAGACCAATGGATGCAACGATGGCTATCAATAATATCACTGCCGCTAATTCAAAAGCATAGACATAACGAGTGTACAACAGCATACCCAAGACCTTGGTATTGCTATAATCCGCTGGATGATGTGCCTTCATAGCAGCGCCTAAATCACCCAAATGTCCGGGTTTAACGGCAAAGATCAATACGGCTACCATCAAGGCCACCACCACAACGGCAAAGGGTAAATAGCGCACAAATTTTTCTTGTACCGCTTCTTTGTCTAAATTCAACATCATGACCACAAACATAAATAAGGTCATCACCGCGCCTACATATACAAAAATTAATAATAAAGCTAAAAATTCGGCTTCCAATAACATCCATAGCACCGCACTAGCGCAAAAAGCAACAATCAAGAAAAAAGCAGCCCGCACGGAATGTTTAGAGACAATGACCATAGTCGAACTGCCTATCAACAAAGCCGAAAACACGTAAAAAACCAGTTTTTGTATTATCATCTTTTAGTTCCTATCTATAAGGCGCATCATCGTTGCGCGCCTTGGCAATGTCTGTTTCATAGCGATCGCCTATGGCCAATAACATAGGCTTAGTCATAATATTCTCGCCGCGATTTTCAAAATGATAATGGCTCAAATCGGTTTCCACAATCGAATCTACTGGACAAGATTCTTCACAAAAGCCACAGTAAATACATTTGAATAAATCAATATCATAACGGGTGGTGCGTCTAGAGCCATCTTCCCGTGGTGCCGATTCTATGGTAATAGCCAAAGCTGGGCACACTGCTTCGCATAATTTACAGGCTATGCAGCGCTCTTCACCATTCGGATAGCGGCGCAAGGCGTGCAAACCACGAAAACGCGATGACATCGGTGTTTTTTCTTCTGGGTATTGTATCGTTATTTTTTTAGATAACACATACCGGCCCGTGAGTTTTAAACCCACCAGCAATTCCCACAGCATGAAACTTTTAGCAATATCCTTGAATGAACGCATAATGTATCTCTTTAATTAAACCACGGCGCAACTTTTAATTGAATCAATAATCCCTCGATCACTATCCATACTATGGTGACCGGAATCAAAACCTTCCATCCTAAATGCATGATTTGATCATATCTATAACGCGGGAAGGTGGCGCGCAACCACACATATAAAAATAAGAAGAATCCCATCTTAGCAAAAAACCATACTATTCCAGGTACAAAAGCGAATAGTGGCCCAAAAAATGGAATGCCTTCAAAAGGCGACAACCAGCCGCCCAAGAATAAGACGCTGGCCAATGCACTGATTAAAATCATATTGGCGTATTCCGCCAAAAAGAAAATGGCAAAGCTCATGCCTGAATATTCTACATGAAAGCCCGCGACGATTTCGGCCTCGCCTTCGGCCATATCAAAAGGCGCTCGGTTGGTTTCAGCCACACCGGAGATCCAATAAACGATGAACATCGGCAATAAAGGCAACCAATACCAATGCCAAAAACCACCTTGTTGATGCAGAACTATGTCTTGTAAATTAGTGCTATCGGCTGCCATCAACACACCGACCAAGGCAAAACCCATAGCAATTTCGTAAGATACCACTTGCGCTGTCGAACGCATAGCACCTAGTAAAGCGTATTTAGAATTCGAGGACCACCCTGCCATCATAATGCCATAAACGCCTAAAGACGTCAGCGCCAACACGTACAATAAACTTGCATTGACATTCGCTAAGATCCAACTGGGGCTAAAAGGAATAACTGCCCATGCCGCCGCCGCGGTAGCAAAAGAAACTATAGGCGCTAAAATAAAGACGACTGAGTTTGCCTTCGTTGGAATGATAACTTCTTTAAAAAATAACTTAACACCATCGGCCAAAGGTTGTAATAAGCCAAACAAACCAACGCGATTAGGGCCTATACGCACATGAGCATACGCCAATATTTTGCGCTCGGCTAAAGTCATATATGCCACGGCACCCAATAGAGGCAATGCTATTAACAAAACCTTGAGGACTATCCAAACCAATGAAATGAGTAAATTCATCATCGTTTAAGTTAACTCCGTTACAGTGATGGATTCTAATAATAGAGGTGTAAGAGACCACAAACCCGCTGTGTCTGCAAATCCCATAGGCCAATATAATGTATGTGGTGCAACCCTTTTATCCGTCTTAATGCCAACTATAGCCACTTGATTATCTTGTTGATAGGATACGCTATCGCCATCCTGCAAACCATAGTGTACTGCCGTTTGTGGATGCAACAGTACCACCGGCTCTTCTATTAAGGCACAACGTTGTAATGGTTCAGCTCTACGCACCAAGGAATCGCTTCTATACATGGGCCAATACGGTTGAATATGCAAACCATGTTGCAACATTGGTAAAGAATAATGTTGTGTAAGCGGTGAAAGCACTACTTTTTCTGCTTCGTGTTTGATTTCTCTGCTGATTTCTTTCCAATTATCATAAGCAAAACCTGGTATTTGTGCCAATTCAGCCAGTACTCGCAACACTTTCCAAGCGGGGCGTGCTTCACCCTTAGGATGTGTTGCAGCATTAAATTCTTGCCACTTTCCTTCTAAGTTAACCATTGTACCCGCGTATTCGCTAAATGGGGCAATGGGCAATAATACATGCGCATACTCAAACATTCTTTCATTGGTAAAAGCGGTCATAGCAACTACGCATTCGGCATCATGCAATGCTTTCAAGGCTAAAGCTGGGTGAGTGCAATCCAGTTCTGGCTCTACGTTTATCAATAAATAAGCGGCTAGTTTGGCTCGCCATAGATCCGTAACCGTTTTGCCTGATTCAGACATAGCGCCTGCCAACACCGCACCATAATGATTAGCGCCCGCGGCTAACATCATGAATTGTGCTCCATAACGTTGTGCCAGCCACAATAACGCCTGCTGTATTAAGCTTGCTTGCGGATGATTTACCGCCAGCGCACCCATAATAATCAATTTTTTATCGCCGCTTGCTAATACACTTTTGATGGTAGACATTTGTGTCTCAATCGCAGCACGATATTCTGCACTACCACAATAATCCACATCGTTCTTAGTCAACTGCGCTAACAAGGGTAGATTCTTTTCCTCACCCGGTGCCAATTCGCTTTTGATCAATATCGCTAAAGCTAATACGAAGGCTTCTGGATCTATGATGCATTTTGCATTTTGTGAAAAGTTAAACTTAAAGTCTACAGGATTTAAACTGGCAATGACTGCGTCTTGCAAACTGGCTTTGCGCACTCGTAATCCTAATAATGGGATTTCACGTTGTATATCGCAGCCCACTAGAAAGATGCTGTCCATTGTTTCCACATCGGCAATCTTAGCTCGTAGCTCAGTAGGTAAAGCAGCGGCTGGTATCAATTTACCATCGACTTGTTGCAAACGATGTTCTACGTATGGGCTTTCTAAGCCCCGCATATATTTTTGTGCTAAATACTGTTCCTCAATGCTCAAATTAGGCGATACTATAGCCCCAATATGCTCGCCGCTTTCTACTTCACGTATAGCTTGTAATCTATCATTGACAATATTGAGCGCCACATTCCAATCGCATTCTTGCCACTGGCCATGTACTTTGACCATAGGTCGCAATAATCTGTCACCGCTGTTTAAACCGGTATAGCTAAAACGGTCGCGATCGCTGGCCCAAGTCTCATTAATGGCTTCACATTCTTGCGGCACTACACGCATCACATCATCGCGACGCGTGTGTATGTAGATGTTTGCCCCCAGAGGATCATGTGCAGCAATGCTATTGTGTTGTACTAATTCCCAGGCACGAGCTTTGAACCTAAAAGGTTTAGAGGTTAAAGCACCTACTGGACACAGATCGATAATATTACCTGAAACTTCGGAGATTAGATGTTCCTCTACATAAGTACCAATTTCACTGCTTTCGCCGCGACCGGTTACACCCATTTCAACGATGCCCGCTACTTCTTCGCCAAAACGCACACAGCGCGTACATAAAATACAGCGCGTCATGTCAGTCGAGATTAGAGAACCTAGATTTTTATCTTTGACTACGCGTTTGCCTTCGCTGAAACGCGAGATATCTTTACCATAACCCATAGCGATATCTTGCAATTCACATTCGCCACCTTGATCGCAAATAGGACAATCTAAAGGATGGTTGATCAGCAAGAATTCCATCACCGCTTTTTGAGCCGCGAGCGCTTCAGCGGTTTTAGTTTTTACTACCATGCCATCGGTAATAGGTGTAGCACAAGCGGGCAACGGTTTCCTGGATTTTTCTACATCCACTAAACACATACGGCAATTGGCCGCTATAGATAATTTTTTATGATAGCAAAAACGGGGGATCTTAATGCCCACTTTGTCGGCAGCTTCTATAATCATGCTGCCTGGTTCGGCCGATACTTTTTTACCGTCAATCTCAATCTCAATCATGATGATGCCCACCTAGGTTACACTTGCCATGCTCTATGTGATATTCAAATTCAGAGCGAAAATGTTGTATAAAGCTGCGCACGGGCATTGCCGCTGCATCGCCTAAAGCGCAAATGGTACGCCCCATAATATTTTCCGCCACGTTGTCTAATAAAGTTAAATGTTCTTTACGCCCTTCGCCGTGCAAAATACGATGTAATATTCTAGACATCCACCCGGTGCCTTCACGGCAAGGCGTACACTGGCCGCAGGATTCTTCAAAATAGAAATGCGCTATGCGGGCTAATATCTTCACCATGCATGTGGTTTCATCCATGACGATGACCGCACCAGAACCCAACATAGAACCTGCTTGCGCTAGGCTGTCGAAATCCATATCCAAGTTCATCATAATGTCGGCTGGCAATATAGGTGCGGAAGATCCGCCAGGAATAACCGCCTTTAAACGATGACCATTGCGCACGCCACCGGCCATTTCAAGCAGATCTTTAAATGGCAATCCTAGAGGCACCTCAAAATTACCAGGATTATTGACATGACCTGACACACAAAAGATTTTCATACCGCCATTTTTAGGTTTACCCAGTTCTAAAAACCAATCGGCCCCTTTTTCTAAAATAACGGGAACAGAAGCAAAGGTTTCGGTATTGTTGATGGTCGTTGGACAGCCATATAAACCATAACTAGCGGGAAACGGCGGTTTAAAACGTGGATTGCCGCGTTTACCTTCCAAAGATTCTAATAAGGCAGTTTCTTCACCGCAGATATAAGCGCCTGCGCCTATGTGATGGTATAAATCAAAATCGAAACCCGCATTTAAAATATTCTTGCCTAACAATCCCGCAGCATAGGCTTCTTTTAGTGCTTCATGAAAACGGTGTATGGGTTCGTCAAATTCGCCGCGTATATAATTGTAACCTACGGTTGCGCCCATGACATAACCGGCTATGGCCATGCCTTCAATCAATTGATGCGGGTTATAACGCAAGATATCGCGATCTTTACACGTGCCTGGCTCGCCTTCGTCGGAATTACACACCACATACTTTTGTCCGGGGCTATTGCGCGAAATAAAGCTCCACTTAAGACCCGTAGGAAAGCCTGCGCCACCGCGACCCCGTAAAAAGGAATTTTTAATTTGCTCTAGCAAAACAACCGGATCAGTTTTGTTCTGTAATATATCACGCCAAATTTTATAACCACCCAAACTTTCATAGGTTTTCAAAGTCCAAGGTTCTGGTAAATTGTTCGTTCTAAAGCAGATTTGGTCTACAGCTATCATTGTCTTTACTCCAATTCTGCTAATAACGCATCAATTTTTTCAGGCGTTAGTTTTTCATGAAATTGATGACCTAACTGCAACACCGGCGCATTCACACAAGCACCTAAACACTCTACTTCTTTTAAGGTAAATTTATTATCCGCCGTGGTTTCACCCAAATTAATCTTCAATCGTTTCTTAAGATGCTCAACGATTTCATCGCTGCCACTCAACATACAAGACACATTGGTACACACACATAATTTGTGTTTGCCTACAGGGGATAATTCAAACATGCTATAAAAGGTCGCCACTTCAAAGACTTGTATCTGTGGCAAACCTAAATAGTCCGCAACGGCTTTCATGGCTTCTTCGGACAACCAACCGCCATTGGCTTTTTGCGCAATGTGCAAGGCTGGGATCACCGCCGAGCGTTTTTGATCCAGAGGATATTGCACCACCCAAGCGTCAATTTCTGCCTTATCATGCTTACTCAGTTCAAATACTGTATCGGTTACTGTAACGTTTATCAACGATCGATCTCCCCAAAGACTATATCTTGACTCGATAATATCGATACCACATCGGCGATCATATGACCGCGGCTCATTTCATTGAGCGCCGCCAAATGACTAAAGCCCGGCGCACGAATCTTCAATCTATACGGTTTATTCGCGCCATCGGAAACCAAATAAACGCCAAATTCACCCTTGGGATGTTCCACCGCAGCATAGGCTTCACCGGCAGGAATAGTATAGCCTTCGGTAAATAATTTAAAGTGGTGAATCAAGGCTTCCATACTTTCTTTCATGATGACCCTAGACGGTGGCGCTACCTTAGCATCATTTACCATGACTGGGCCTGAGTTTTTGCGCAACCATTCTATGCATTGTAAAATGATGCGATTGGATTGGCGCATCTCTTCTACCCGCACTAAATAACGATCATAACAATCGCCATTCTTACCAATCGGAATATCAAAGTTTAAAGCGGAATATACTTCATAAGGTTGTTTTTTACGTAGATCCCAAGCCACTCCCGAACCACGCAACATAGGGCCCGTAAAACCCAATTGCAAAGCCCGCTCTGCAGTAACTATGCCTACATCGACGGTACGTTGCTTCCAAATGCGGTTATCAGTGAGCAAGGTTTCATATTCATCTACGCGTTGTGGAAAGCGATCACAAAAGGCTTGTATAAAATCAAGCAGACTACCCTGCCTGCTTTCATTCATTTCCTTTGTATCTTTTTCACTGCGCCAAGCCGAAGGAGCATATTGCGGCATCGTATTGGGCAGATCGCGATAGACCCCACCCGGGCGATAATAGGTAGCATGCATGCGCGCTCCCGATACCGCTTCATAGCAATCTAATAAATCTTCACGTTCTCTGAAGGCATACAGAAATACGGCCATGGCACCTATATCCAAAGCATGCGCACCTAACCACAATAAATGATTCAGTAAACGGGTGATTTCATCGAACATAACGCGTATATATTGCGCTCGTATGGGTGGTGTCACATCCAATAATTTTTCTAGCGCTAGTACATAACCATGTTCATTGCACATCATGGAGACGTAATCCAAACGATCCATATAACCTATGCTTTGATTATAGGGTTTGGTTTCTGCTAATTTTTCGGTAGCGCGATGCAATAAACCGATGTGTGGATCGGCATGGCGAATGACTTCACCTTCAGTTTCTAATATTAAACGTAATACCCCATGTGCGGCCGGATGTTGCGGTCCAAAATTAAGCGTATAATTGTGTAACTCAGCCATTTTTTTGCTCCGCTTCTAGGTAACGACTGTCTTCTCGAATGACCTTAGGCACTAATACGCGCTCAGGAATAGTCACTGGTTGATAAATTACGCGCTCGCTGGCTTTGTCATAACGCATTTCTACATGACCCGATGTGGGAAAATCTTTACGGAAAGGATGACCTATAAAACCATAGTCCGTTAAGATGCGTCGTAGGTCTGGATGCCCTTCGAATAAGAATCCAAATAGATCGAAAGCTTCACGCTCGAACCAATCGGCGGAAGGCCAAACCGGCATGATCGACGGAATACACATGTCGCCCTCGTCTAAAAAGACTTTAAGGCGCAAGCGTTGGTTGTGCTTAACGGATAGCAAATGATATACCACCGCAAAACGAGATCCAGAGAATGATTCCATACGGATACCATCTTGATCTACAGCTCGTTCAAAACCAGAACCCGTGGCTTTATCGGTAACCCATTCGGCGATGCCATAGGTTAGATAATCTACACCGCATACGTCGATGAGTTGGTCAAAACAAAATTGGAGCATATCACGCAATTGTGTTGCCACGTCTATTAGAGCTTTTTTGTTTAAGATTAAAGTTAATTCGTGGCGATCACTTTGCAAAGCCATTTGCTCGCGC
>JBIPMB010000243.1:0-2756 GCA_044369355.1 Gammaproteobacteria bacterium
TGCTAGATTGATCCAAGTATAATTCCAAGTTAGAATTAACAAATTAAACGTCACCACAAAAACTCATGACTAAACCTAAAATTACTGAGACAGATATCAGCAAACTAACTCCCGATCCGAATAATGCCCGCAAAAGAACGCCGTTATCAGCTAAGGTGATTTCCAAATCCTTAGAACAGTTTGGGGCTTGCCGTTCCATTGTTATTGATGAAAATGACGTTATCCGTGCGGGGAATGGAACCTTTGAGGAAGCGGGTCAATTAGGGATTGAGAAGGTTTTGGTTGTAGAAGCCGATGGTAATACGATTGTTGCTGTTAAGCGGTCTGGGTTATCAGAGTCGGATTGGAAACAATATGCGATCGCTGATAATACCGCCTCGGATTTCAGTACATGGGACTTTGATCTTTTAAATGATTTAGCTCAGGAAGTTGATCTGAGTGAGTTCTTCCCTGATTATAAATTAAATGAATTGTTGGAACAGTTGGGCAAGGGTGAAGGGTTTGACTCGACTGAACAGCAAGAGGAAGATGAGGAAGAAATAGCCGAGCTTCTGGATAAGGTTGATGAAATTGAATCAAGGGTTAAGTTGGGTGAAATATGGGCACTGGGCCGCCACCGATTGGGTTGCGGTGATTCTACTATTGAGAAGAATGTTAGGGCTTTGTTGGGGGATAGGTTTGGGGATATGGGGATGGTTTGGGCTGACAGTCCCTATGGAATTGACATAGTTGCAACCAACGGAAAAGTTGGTACAGATAGTCCTTTCGGGTCAAACGGTAGAGGGGGTAGCAAAAGAAGTGATGCGATAAAAACAAATGTTTATGCTCAAATAGCAGGAGATGATACAACCGAAACCGCTAGGAAATCTTTTGAAGTTTGCAAACTTTTCCCTGATTCTATTCAATTTTGGTGGGGTGCAAACTATTATGATTTTCTCCCCGCTTCATCGTGTTGGATTGTCTGGGATAAAGAAAACACCGGAAATTTTGCCGATGCTGAATTGGCATGGTGCAATCATAAATCTGCCGTTAGAATTTTTAAGCACCAATGGAACGGTATGATCAAAGCATCTGAACATGGTCAAAAACGGGTACACCCAACACAAAAGCCCGTAGCACTCTGTGAATGGTGTTTTGAAAAATATGGTCAACCCGATGATTTAATATTTGATCCATTTCTCGGTAGCGCACCATCAATAATAGCAGCGCAAAAAATGGAGGGCGATCGCACAGTTTTTGGATTTGAATTATCTCCCAAGTATTGCACTGTAATTTTAGATCGGTTCAAAGCATTCTCTGGTATAGAACCAAAACTTATCGGTCGGCTTGATTGACAAGATAAACCCCTTTATCCGCAAGATGATAAAGGGTGTTGAGTATTTGATTAACTGAATATATAGATGGGTTGCTTTGGCTATGCGATCGCCTACTTAAAGCCAACGGGAGTCTTAATGGTTAATAGCACCCTCTGGCATTCAATCCAGAGGGTGCGATCACTAAACTCTAATCTTCAGGATTAAGACACCAATGAGAGTATGATTCCAACTCCTCGAATCGCACATCTATAGGGAGTTGATCATTAATATCCCTGTAATTTTCTGCCATGATTTCTAGGTAGCGATCAAACGGGTCAACGTCCAGGGACGTTTTACCATCTTTTGCCAAAACAAAGATATGAGCACCAGCCCACAAAGCAAAATCAGTATCTAACTTTTTGGCAATCTCAAGAGCTACCAGAGGATTTCCCCAAGTCCCACCGCCGCGTCCCTCTTTCTTGTCAATCACGCTACTAGATGGGTTTCCAGCAACTAACACGGATCGGTGTGAGTTTAATTTTGCCTCTAAACGCTTAATAAAGTCCTTGATTTCTTGGGACTTCATGTAAACATCCAGACGTTTTCCGTAGTCTTTGCACATCTGGGTCATATTAACAAACCCGTCCGACTCCCGAACTTGGATCTTGACCCCGTTGTATTCAAGCGGAATAATGCTATTATTCATAAAATACCTTCAGATTTGAACAAGTCCCTAAATTGCAGAAACAGTTTAGGGACGCTTCTATTATTGTATCATTTAAAATCTTACCCCTCGCATATCTTTTGTAGCTCCTTTTGAATCACTCCGTCCAACAGTCTCAGGGTCAGCCTGTTGTAATGTAGTTTATTAGATGCGTTCATAAAAGATATAACCAATGATTTCCTATTGGTATGAACAAATCTATCAATCTCAACATCTGGTAGACAATCCTCAATGATTATCCAAAAAGAATTATCGTCAATAACATCTGAGTGTGAGGGAGTTTTATCTACAACATCCCAGAAGTCAACAGCCCGACAAAACACGGCATCCATAGACCCGCTTCTCTCGGCTTCAATCTTGTAGTGATAGCCATTCCCGATACGTCCTATGTAGCGATAAGACTTGACCCATGAGACGTGACCTTTTTGAAATGGGGCGACGTGATCGTGTTCTGGGATTGTGCTACTATTCATTTTACCACGTTGTATATTGTGAACAGTCCCAGATGAGAGAACATCTTGGGGACTAATTAATTATAACATTTAAAATAATCTGAATATTAAAAAGCCTAGGATTAAACCCCTATTGAGCTTGCCTTTTAAACTTGGGTAGCTCATTTCTAAACTTTGTTAATGGGATAGTTTGCATTAATTCACTATTTAAACTTATCAATCCCCGCCCGTTTTACGGCGGGGCGGATGTCAAATTACTTTATCTGCATTATTGACACAGATCCC
>JBIPMB010000242.1:0-2749 GCA_044369355.1 Gammaproteobacteria bacterium
TAAAGCACCTGCGCGGCTGCCAGCAAAGGTTGGAGAGAAGTATAAGCCACCGGGCCAGTCGGCCATGGTAAAGTACTGGTAACGGCGAAACTCTTCGGTACGGTATAATACTACCGATGTGCCTTTAGCTGCGTAGCCGTATTTATGGGTATCGGCAGACATGGAGGTAACGCCCGGCAGGGTAAAATCAAACTTAGGAACGTTGTAGCCAAGTTTGGCAGCCCAAGGCAGGATAAAACCACCCAGGCAACCATCGGTATGGAAACCAACACCTTTGTTGCGGGCAATCAGTAAATGCGGCACGGTACTTATCTATATCAACCGTTAAATCATCCTTTAGCGGAATTTTAACCATTTTGATATTGAAGTAGTGCGCAGCCTTATCAAACGCGGCATGGGCTGTGATAGGTATCACCATTTCGGGCTTGGTAATCCCTTTTTCCTCGCGGGCACGGTCGCGGTAGCTTTTCATGGCTAACAGGATGCTTTCTGTTCCGCCTGATGATAAAGAGCCGCAAATTTTATCGGTAGTATTGGCAGCACCCAGCATATTGGCTGTCATGCTGATAATCTCGGCCTCGTATTTATTTATGCTAGGCCAAATATCGCTATGCAGGGGGTTGCTCTGGCTGGTAAGCGCATATACCTTATTCAGAAACTCAATATGCTCTGCATCGCCATTATAGACTGAACCTGATACAAAACCGTCTTTCCAGCGGTCTTGTTCCTGGTCGGCCAGTTCGTGCATTTTCCTAAGCACTTCTTCGCGGCTAATGCCGGCAGTAGGCAGGGTTGAATAGGCATCGTACTTGCCTTTGTATGGCTTAAGCGATTTTTCCAAATCGTCCATCATACCATCATACTGTTTATCAATTTGTTTTTTTACGGCAGGTACCGCTTTCATTTTCTTCTCGATAAACCGTGAAACCCCGGGGCCTAACCATGTAAGGCGCTTACTAACAAACTCTAAGGTACCGCTCATGTAATAATGTGTATAATTAAGAAAGTGTAAATTTAATCAGTTTACCCTAACAGACAGAATGTTATTTAGTTTTATTAAAGGACAAAAATTTTAGGCTGTATAATGCAGTAATATAATGCCTTATGGTTAAATTACAGTTAAAAGTCGTATAGTTTACCATTTTTTTTATCTTTGCACCCCTTTTATAGGGAATAAAAACTAATAAATATGACAGAAATTATTTACCTGATTCCGGCCCTTGGTTTAGTAGGGTTATTGGTAATGGCAATTAAATCGGCGTGGGTTAACAAACAAGCCACTGGCGATGCCAACATGGTTGAACTATCGGGCTACATAGCCAAAGGCGCTATTGCCTTTTTGCGTGCCGAGTGGAAAGTATTGGGTTACTTTGCCATTATTGCCGGCTTGCTATTGGCATGGTCGGGTACTATGACGGGTACCGAAGAGCACCCGATACACAGCAGCCCCCTTATTGCGGTTGCCTTTTTAATTGGTGCTTTCCTATCGGCCCTTGCCGGTTATATAGGTATGAAGATAGCTACCAAAAGCAACGTGCGCACTACACAAGCGGCGCGTACCAGCTTAGCACAAGCGCTTAAAGTATCGTTTACCGGCGGCTCTGTAATGGGCTTAGGTGTTGCGGGCTTAGCCGTTTTAGGTTTAGGCAGCTTATTTATTGTTTTCTTTAAAATATTTGTACCAGAAGGTGCTGAAGTTGGCGGCGTAGAAATGCGCACCGCTATTGAGGTTTTAACAGGCTTCTCTTTAGGTGCTGAGTCTATTGCTCTTTTTGCCCGTGTGGGTGGTGGTATTTACACCAAAGCTGCCGACGTTGGCGCTGACCTTGTAGGTAAAGTAGAAGCAGGCATACCTGAAGACGACGTGCGTAACCCTGCTACCATTGCCGATAACGTAGGCGATAACGTAGGCGACGTTGCCGGTATGGGTGCCGACTTATTTGGCTCTTACATTGCTACTATACTTGCTACCATGGTACTTGGCCTTAACATTAAAGCTGACGACCAGTTTGGTGGCTTAAGCCCAATATTACTACCAATGCTTATTGCCGGTTTCGGTATTTTGTTTTCTATTGTAGGTATGATGTTTGTTCGTATATCTAAAGAAACAGACAGCGTACAAAAAGCCCTTAACATTGGTAACTGGTTATCTGTTATCCTTACGGCCATTGCTTCGTACTTTATTGTAACCTACATGTTGCCAGAAACTATGGTATACAACAACGGCATGGGTGGCGACTCTACCGTTACTGCCATGAACGTGTTCTGGTCTATTATGGTGGGCCTTGTAGTAGGTGGTATTATGAGTATTGTTACTGAGTACTATACCGCTATGGGTAAACGCCCTGTACAATCTATTGTAGACCAATCATCAACAGGACACGCTACCAACATCATCGGTGGTTTATCAGTTGGTATGGAGTCTACTGTTATCCCTATTATCGTTCTTGCCGCAGGTATCTACGTATCGTACTACTTTGCCGGTATATACGGTGTATCTATTGCTGCTGCCGGTATGATGGCTACTACTGCTATGCAGTTGGCTATTGACGCTTTTGGCCCTATTGCTGACAATGCCGGTGGTATTGCCGAAATGAGCCAGTTGCCTAAAGAAGTACGTGAGCGTACCGATAACCTTGACGCTGTAGGTAATACTACTGCTGCTACCGGTAAAGGTTTTGCTATTGCTTCTGCCGCATTAACCTCTCTTGCTTTGTTTGCTGCTTTCGTAGCAACAGCAGGTATCAAC
>JBIPMB010000327.1:0-2740 GCA_044369355.1 Gammaproteobacteria bacterium
AATATATTCGGCCGCGGTTTTGGGCTGACCTAATACCACCATTAACCCTAACCGAACAATATCCAACCCCACAGAAATCATATTAGTCGCCAGAGCAATATCAACTCGTTCTTTTTCTGAGAAATTCAAAGCAAGGAGACGCTTGGTATTAGCGACTTTATTGGTACTAACACGAGAAGTGAGTTCTTCCGGTTCGTCATCAATTTTGCGGTTGCTGAAGAAACTATTCTTCTCGCCGTAGCGCAACCGTCCCTCATACTTAATTAAACGGGAATTCACCTCATCTTCAATAATGCGCCGACTGCCCCCCAACTCCCGCAACGAATTAAAGTATCCCAATAAAGTCATGTAAGGGTCAGCAGGATTCGGTATTGTTTTCTTGCCTCCGGCATTTTCCCACTCTTTTTGAGCCGCTGCTAACAGTACCAGATAGGTTTGCAATAGCACCACTTTGAGACTGCGACCTTGGGCGGCAACCCCCACATAAAGACGACCGGGAGAGTCTTCTGGAAAGAGGGTTTGGGCAAAAAAGGAATCATGGCGATCCGGGCCAGGAGAGGGAAAAATATCAACCTGACTGCGACCAAAAAGCGCTTGAATTTGACGCTCTGCCCGTCTAACGGTTGCGGTAGAAGCAATGATTTTCGGGCGGATATTTTTGCCGTTTTTCTCGGTAGTGCACAGGAAATCAATTGCCGTTTCATACAGCCCTACCATCGTCCCTAACGGCCCCGAAATCAAGTGCAGTTCATCTTGGATCACCAAGTCGGGCGGAGGCAGAAATGTCGTGAGGGGTTTACCGATTGGGCTGGAGTCCGCAGCACTATAGAAGCCTTCTGTGGGGCGGTAGTGGGTAACTTTGCCAAACAACGCGCCCGTCTGACCCACCCAAGGCAGGTTGGCAAATTTATCGACGGTGGCAATAATAAAACAGGGAAGGCGACGATAAATTGATTCATCAACGGCGATAATCGGTAGGGGTTGATTACCCCGAAAAGAACAGCGACGGTTTGAGCAACCAATGCGAAGTTGTTTGGGTTCGTCTGAATTCGGCAGCAGTTGGAAAGAGTTTGATGTGAATTTTTCCCCACACCAAGGACAGCGCTCTAGGGGAATGGGGGAAGGTTTACTGCGATCATCTCTTTGAAACGCTAGGGTACGCGCCCGTGCTGAATTGTCGTCTTTGTCTTTATCCCCCTTTTTCCCCATCTTATTCGGGGTGGCACTTTGACCGACCCATAGCCCAATTTCAAACGGCCACGATCCTAATTTGGGATTTTGCTGACGCTCTAATTCCAAGGCACAAATCAAACGGGAAGCCCGTTCTAGCTGATCTAAGGTTAACAGTCGCAGGGTATAACGCATTAGCACACTGACGCCACAGCCTTGAAGGTCAACATTTCGTAGCCTTCTGAGAATTAAGGTAAAGGCGGCTAACCCTAAATATGCTTCTGTTTTACCTCCGCCTGTGGGAAAAAATAACAAATCGACAATTTCCCGATCGCAATGTTCCGGTTGAGCGAGACTAACTAAATTAAGTAAAATAAACGCAAGCTGAAACGGTCTCCAAATCGGGGTATCACAGTCACTGGGGGGTTTTCCGGTTTCTTGGCTGAGTTGCTGGCGTCGGGCTAGGGCGATCGCTTTATTAGCCACTCGAAACGCTTCTAAAACGTCGGGATCGTCTAAAGCGGCTAACCCTTCAACAATCCGATTTTTAACCCGTTCGGCATTTTGGAGCAACTGGTTAGTAATAGGTTGAAATTCCGGTTCTAGGGTGATCTGTCTTTGGTTGATGATCCAGTCTGTGTAGGCTGTGACCATCGGGCCGATCATTTCTCGAATTTTCTCGGCATTATCCGCTACTGCTAAAGCTTCCATCCCTAACTCAACATCGGGAATATTAGCGGGTGCAACCCTGGGCACTTCAGCCGTCGGTATCCAAGTGGTAAAGATTTGAGTACAGATTTTCCCTTTGGCTGAAGCGAGCGCCGAGACGTTATGGCCAACGGCAAATTCATAATCATGGCGATATTGAACCGCAGCAACGGCTTCATCCCAGTCATTCCGGCCCATCCTCAAATTGCAGCGAGGGATAAAGCCGCGATCGCACTGTAACGAAATCCGAGTTTGAAAAGCAAACCTGACATCACGAGCATCGGCTGAACTGGTACGATAATTCACCAAAAAGACCGACACCGAACGGGTTCCGGGTGCAAATTGACTGGCTCGAACCGGACGATTTGCAATTACTAACGCTAGTCCACTCCCTCCAGGGACATCAATCTGTTTGGGTTGGGAAGTAGTCGAAAGGGGGATGGGAATTTCAACGGTTTGGGGGGTTCGCTCCCAATAGGTTTTTCGCGGTTTCTTCTGGGGTTGTTCATCTTCTAGGGGTTCATCTTCTGCGAGTGGATCTTCTGAATGTTCGCTTGTTTCTGGTTCGATGGGGTGATAATCTCCCCAAGAAACTGTTGCTAGAATTTCTGAAACTTCTTCAGAAATTAGGAAACTTAACCCCATTGATGAGGGAAAAATCGCTTGACGGGCGGCGGTAACTTCTGGGGCGCTACTATCTTCACTGGCAACACCTCCTTCTTGCAGATCAATTTCTTCGTTGGCGGTACTATCCGATCTAATTTCAATAGATGCACCAAAGGGAACAATAAAACCCGTTAAATACCATTTAGAAGGAGATTGAATTAGGATTTCTTGGGCCCGTTCTAAATCGTTACAATTG
>JBIPMB010000265.1:0-10151 GCA_044369355.1 Gammaproteobacteria bacterium
AAGACAGACGATCAGACCTATATCGTCAACCTAATTGGCGGAACAGCCACATCAGAAAATCAAGCAAACAAGGTCGTAAAGCGTGATGTTAACGGAAACTTTGCTGCTGGAACAGTAACAGCAGATCTTATTGGTGATGTAACTGGTAATGCAGATACAGCAACAACCCTTGAGACTTCTCGCACAATTGAACTTACTGGAGATGTTACAGGTTCTGTATCTTTTAACGGTTCACAGAATGTTCAAATTTCAACAACACTAAATGCATCATTTGCAACAGAAGCAGAAGTTGCTACCGCAAAAAGCGAAGCAATAGATGCAGCAGAAGGTTATACAGATGCCCGTGAAATAGCAATTACTGCTGCATATGAGGCATATGCTAATCAATCAGAACTGGATGCAATTGCAGCAGCAGCCCTTGACGCAACTTCAAAGGCTAATGCAGCAGAAGCATCAGCAAATTCTTATACAGATGATGAAATTTCATCACTTGATCTTTCTCTTAAGGCTTATGCCGATCAAGCAGAATCAGATGCTATTGCAACAGCAGCAACAGATGCCACAAACAAGGCAAACGCTGCTGAGTCAGACGCAAACGCATATACAGATGCTCGTGAAACTGCTATCACAACTGCATATCAAGCATACGCAGACCAAGCAGAAGTAGATGCAAAAGCATATACCGATACTCGTGAAACAGCAATCACAACTGCATATCAAGCATATGCTGATCAAGCAGAAGTTGATGCAAAGGCTTATGCTGATCAAAAGGTAGCAGATCTTGTAGATTCTGCTCCAGCACTTCTTGACACACTTAATGAAATTGCAGCAGCAATCGGTGACGATGCTAATTTTGCTACAACAATTACAAATGGTCTCGCTCTAAAGGCAGATATAACATATGTAGACGGCGAAATCTCTGATCTTGATGCAACAGCCCAGGGCTATGCAGATGCTGCTGAGGTTGATGCAAAGGCTTACACAGATGCTCGTGAAACAGCAATTACTACAGCATATAGAGCATATGCAGATGCTGCAGAAGCAGACGCAATTTCTACTGCATCAGCAGATGCAACTAGCAAAGCAAATGCTGCAGAAGCAGATGCAAATTCATACACAGATGGAAAAATTTCTCAAGAAGTAGCAGATAGAAACACTGCAATATCTTCTGCAATTACAACAGAGATTGCTGATAGAAATACTGCAATTAATGCAGCAGTTGCACAAGAAGTTTCTGATAGAAATTCTGCAATTAGCGTTGCTATTGCAAATCTTGATTCTTCAAGTCAAGATGATCTTGAAACAGCAATTGCACAAGAAGTAACCGATAGAAATGCTGCAATTACAGCAGCCGTAGATGCACTTGATACAGATGATATCGAAGAAGGAGTAAATAATCTATACTTTGAGTCAGGTCGTGCAAAGACTGCAGCAGCAGAACTGCTAACTAGTGCAACTCTTACAAACATTCAGATTACTGGCGATGGATCTGGTCTAACAATTACCGCAGAAAATGGTGTTGCAGATTCCGATACTGATGATCTTGAAGAAGGTACAACAAACCTTTACTTTACAGATGCTCGTGCAGTATCTGCTCTTGAGGCAGTTACGCCTGACTTCCCCGCAGTAGAAATTGCTTCTGTTGCAAAGCAGGTAGCAGCACAAGCAACTGTTGCAACTGCAAGCACAAATAATGCACTTTCATGGTTGAAGGCAGACTATCGTTCTGCTGAATTCCTTGTTAAGATTGCTAATGGATCACACACAGATGTATCCAAGGTTATCTTGACACTTGACACTTCAGATAATGTCGCTATCACAGAATACGCAATGGTTGGAACAAATGGTTCTCTTGGATCAGTTTCAGCAGATGTTTCTGGCAACGATGTTCGTCTTCGTGTTACTACCGCAAACAACAACTCAACAGTTGCTGTTATCGGAACACTTTTAGCATAATAAAATAAAAAAAAGAGGGAGTGGTAATCTTGGCAACAGTCAATAAAGACTTCAAGGTTAAAAATGGACTTATCGTCAATGGTGGCGGTGAGTTTGGAGGAGCGGTAGTTGTAGCAAATCCTACACTATCAAGCCATGCTGCTACTAAAGAATATGTAGACTCAGTAGCAGGCAGTATGGTTGTTGGGGATACTGCTCCCTCTACACCAAATAATGGTGATTTATGGTTAGACTCAATAACAAAAAGAGTTAATGTTTATTATAATGGCATTTGGTATACCCAAGCAGCGATTGATGATACATTAAATCTACCAGACCATATTCATGATACTTCTATTGATGGAAATGGGTTAATTGTAACTAATTTCATTGATGCTGGAACATCGTATGATCCACAGGGTACTGGTCAAGATGCTGGAGACCCAAATACATCATCGTGGAATGTTGTTTATGATGGTGGAGTAGCAACAGATAATTTCAATTAATAAATTGATGTTATAATAAGCAAAGAAATAAAATGGTAGAAATACCACGAGGAGAGTAAAAATGGCAACAAGAATGCAACAGCGCAGAGGTACTGCAGCAACATGGACATCTGCAAATCCTATACTTGGTGTTGGTGAAATCGGATACGAAACTGACACAAATAAATTTAAAATTGGCGATGGTAGTAATCGCTGGGTTAACCTCAACTATTTCGTAGATGCTAACTCGATTCTTGATGGTGCCCCAGGCATGCTCAATACTCTTAACGAACTCGCAGAGGCCCTTGGAGATGATCCAGCATTTTTTACAACCGTTGCAACAAATCTTTCCAACCATGAAGCAGATGCAACAAACGTACACGGTATTGCAAATACCGCAGATCTTGTTACCCTCGCTGGAACACAAACACTTACAAATAAAACTTTAACATCTCCCTCAATTACAACTCCAACAGGAATTGTTAAGGCTGATATAGGCTTAGGTAACGTAGACAATACCTCTGACGCTAACAAGCCAGTTTCGACTGCTCAAGCAGCAGCAGATACTGCAGTTGCCTCAGCAGCAGCAGCGGATGCTAGTGCAAAGGCAAGCGCAGCAGGTGCAGCAGCAGCAGCAGATGCTACCGCAAAGGCTAACGAAGCAAAGGCAATAGCAATTGCTGCAGCAGCAGAAGATGCTACCGCAAAGGCAAACGCCGCTCTTTCTTCTGCTAATACATATACAGATGGCAAAGTTGCAGATTTAATCAATAGCGCTCCTGGAGCACTTGACACACTTAATGAACTCGCAGAAGCAATTGGTGATGATGCTAATTTTGCATCAACAATTACTAATTCTCTTTCTCTTAAGGCACCACTTGCAAGTCCAACATTTACAGGTACTGTAGTTCTTCCTACAGTAAGTGCTACTGGAAACATAGTTCCAGATGTAGATAACGTATATGATTTGGGTAGCCCAACAAAAATGTGGAAAGATTTGTATGTTGGTCCAGGATCAATTTATGTTAATGGACAAAAGGTTTTAGAAACAAATAATAGTGGAGATGTTGTAGTTTCTGCTGACCTTAATGAGAATTTGTCATTAAGAACAAGCGGAACTGGTAGCATTGAACTAAATCCAACTGGACTTGGTAGTGTTCAAATTAAGGGTCCACTATCAATTACTGCAGGTAAAAATATTACTAGTAGTGATGGAAATCCAGTAGTATTTTCAGTACCACTAAGTGCAGACGCTATTTCTAGTAAATCAACAAATACTGACTTAACACTTACTGCAAACGGTACAGGAAAAGTATATGTTAATGACAACGCAGAAGTATCTGGAAATTTTGTAGTTGGAGGAAATCTAACGGTATCTGGAACAACTACAACAGTTAATAGCGAAACAATAACTTTAGCAGATAATATTATTGACCTAAATAGTAACTTCACTTCAGGTAATCCAACAGAAAATGCTGGTATAAGAATTTCTCGTGGAGATGAGGCAAATACTCAATTACGATGGAATGAATCCAGCGATGTTTGGCAGTTTACAAATGATGGTTCTACATACGATAATATCGTAGGTCAGACAGAATTAAATCTTAAGGCCCCATTGGCCTCTCCAGCATTAACTGGAACTCCTACTGCCCCAACCGCAGCATTAGGAACAAATACAACTCAGGTTGCAACAACAGCATTTGTTGATGCTGCAATCGAAGCATTAGCAAGTAGAAGTTTAGTACTTGATGGTGGCGGGGTATAAAAAATAAGATATAATATGTACATAAAAGTACTAAGGAGAGTAAAACATGGCAATTAGAATGCAACAGCGTAGAGGCACCGCAGCACAGTGGGCAGCCGCAAATGGTGGTCTTGGACCAGTTTTAGCAGCAGGTGAGATCGGCTTTGAGACTGACACAGGCAAGTTTAAGATGGGTAATGGCTCGTCGACCTGGAACTCACTCTCCTATTTTACCGATGCATCAGATTTTGATACAGCATCAATTATGTCAACTGTTGACTCAAAAGTTTCAACAGCAATAAACAATATTCTAGACGGAGCGCCAGCAGCACTTAATACATTAAATGAATTGGCTGCAGCAATTGATAATAATTCTACATTTGCTACAGCAATTACAACTGCACTTTCAACAAAAGCCACTATAACACAGGTAAATACTCATGAAGCATTGACAACAGGTGTTCATGGCATTGCTGACACATCAGCATTAGCAACTAAAGCCTATGCTGACAATGCAGTTTCTACTCACGAAGGGGACTCTACAAACGTACATGGCATTGCTGACACATCAGCATTAGCAACTAAAGCCTATGCTGACAATGCAGTTTCTACTCACGAAGGGGACTCTACAAACGTACATGGCATTGCTGATACAGCAGCCTTAGCAACTAAGGCTTATGCAGATCAAGCAGCATCAAGTGCTGTTTCTGCAGAAACTGCAGCAAGATCATCTGCAATTACTGAAGCACTTTCTAGTCATGGAACAGCAACTGTAAATATCCATGGCATTGCTGATACATCAGCATTGGCTACAAAAACCTATGCTGATACTACTGCGACAACCGCAGTTTCTGCTCATAATGGAGTAACCACAAACGTTCACGGTATTGCTGATACAGCAAATCTTGTAACATTAGCAGGAATTCAAACTCTTACCAACAAGACAATTACATCTCCTTCAGGACTTGTAAAGGCAGATGTTGGTCTAGCAAATGTTGATAATACATCAGATGCAGATAAGCCAGTTTCAACTGCTGCACAAACAGAACTTAACCTTAAGGCTCCTCTTGCCTCTCCAACATTTACTGGAACTGTAACAACTCCTCTTTCAACTGCAGGATATGTTAAGACAAATGCATCTGGCGTTTTGTCTTCTTCAGCAGCAATTGCACAAGCAGACGTTACAAGCCTAACAACAGATCTTGCAGCCAAGGCTCCGTTGGCCTCACCAGCACTTACTGGTACACCAACAGCACCTACGGCAACTGCAGGAACAAATACAACTCAGATTGCTACAACTGAATTCGTAACTGGAGCAGTTGCTGATCTAATTGCTTCGGCACCAGGTGCATTAAATACACTTGATGAACTTGCAGCAGCACTTGGAGATGATGCTAACTTTGCTACAACTGTTACAAACAGTCTTGCAGCAAAAGCACCACTTGCATCACCAACCTTTACTGGAACAGTAACTCTTCCAGCAGCAGGTATTGTATTCTCAGACGGCACACAAGCAAAGGCTGGCGTACCTTCTATTACAACATTTGCAACAGAAATTTCATCCTCTGCAACATTAGCAGCAGGAGAGCAAGATAAGTTTGTTCCACTAAGTGGAGCAGTAACTATCACTCTTCCAGCATCAGGATACTCAACTGGACAATCAATTGACTTCTATCAGTCTTCAGGAACTGGAGCACAATTCTCTAGCGCTAACTCAACAGTTGGTACACCAGGTTTGAAATTAAGAACTACAAACTCAGTAGCAACAGCAATGAAGACTGCATCAGGATGGTTAGTCTTCGGAGATTTGTCAGCATAATAAACAATTAAAGGAGATTAACTATGTCAAAGCAAGCAGGTAGAATGAGTCAGGGAGCCAATGACTTCTTGACCCCATATGCACCAACAATAGGAACAGCAACAGATGTTGGAACTGATCGCCCATACAATAATGGTGCAGCAACAGTAACATTTACTCCAACTGGACCTAACGCAGCGACATCTTACACAGTTACATCTTCTCCAGGAGGATACACTGGAACAGGTGCATCTTCTCCAATAACAGTTACAGGCCTTCAATCTGGAACTGCATATACTTTTAAAGTTAAAGGAACGAATGCAAATGGAACTGGAAGTGAATCAGAGGCCTCTAACTCTATAACTGCAACAACTGTTCCACAAGCCCCAACAGTTTCAGCAGTAGACGTTGGAACAAATCGACCATATAATAATGGAGCAGCAACTGTTACAGTTACGGCAAACGCAACTGGTGGTAAATCAATAACATCATACGGAGCAACTCCAAGTGGATTATCTGAAACAACAAATGGTTCTAGTCCAGTTACACCAACTGGGATGTCATCTGCAACAGGATATACATTTACTGGAAGAGTGCAAAATGCAAATGGTTGGTCTGCTGCATCTGCTGCAACAGCATCAGTTACCATTACAACCGTTCCTAATACTCCAAGTGCTCCTTCAGCATCTACCGTTGCAAATCAAGCACAAGATTCCGTGTCTTGGTCTGCTCCCGCAAACGGCGGTAAAGAAATTACAAATTACTACTGGACTTCATCAGACGGAAAATCTGGAAATACAGCCTCAACATCAGTTACTGTAAATCAAGAGGCTAATACTCAACAGACATATAATGTTAGAGCAGACAATGCAAATGGATCATCTAGTACATCTGCAAGTTCTGGAAATGTCACAACATTTTCATTTACTCCGTTTGGATTTACTCCGTTTGGTGCCTTCGGTGCCTTCGGTGCGTTCGGTGCGTTCGGCGCCTTTGGTGCCTTCGGTGCCTTCGGTGCGTTCGGTGCGTTCGGCGCCTTTGGTGCGTTCGGCGCCTTTGGTGCGTTCGGTGCCTTCGGTGCGTTCGGTGCGTTCGGCGCCTTTGGTGCGTTCGGCGCCTTTGGTGCGTTCGGTGCCTTCGGTGCGTTCGGCGCCTTTGGTGCGTTCCATTTTCATCCTGGAATTCACGCCCACTCTTTGGCAGAATCAACTAAAGTTTTAGTTCCAGGTTCTCCAAAATCATCAAAGGCTGCTAAAGACTTGCAAGTTGGAGATACATTATTGGGACTCAATATACCAAATCCAGCAAACGTAGCCTGGACTAACTGGGAAGTAGATTCCTCTACAATATCACTAAGTTCAGAAAATGTTGTAGAAACTACAATTGTTTCTATTAATACTTTTCCAGAAAATGAATTTATATATGTAGATGGAGACTTATTCTCTAACTCACACTATATTCTAGTTCAAAAAGATGAAGTAACTAAATTTATTCCAGCATCACAAATTGATACAACCTATAAAATATTTTCTGCTGACTCAAACTCTTTTGTTGATGTACTTTTAGTAGATACTATTAGTATGCCATTAACAAAAATATCAATTAACTGTGAGCCTTATGATAACTTCTTTACAGAAACAATGTTGGTATTTGATACACAAGATTCAGTAGAATAGTTTAATAACTTTTTAACTTGTGGTATACTGATATTATGAAAGAAAAAAATTCTGCAAAAATATCATTTGTGTCTACATTGCCAAAAAATATAGATTTATTTCCAGAACCAGTTCCAGCATTTAAAGAAATACCATCCTGGTTTAAAAAAATATTGCCATTTTATGAAAATGATGATACCCCAATTGACGGAGTACAAAGATTAACGGTTAAAAGGTGTCTTGCATTTTTAGATATGTTATCAAGTGGGTATATAATTAAAACACCATTTGATATTTATATTGATACTACTGAAGGTAAAAGAATTTTTCAAATCCCAAAGTCTATGGAAACTTTTTCTAATTTTGGCGGAAAACCTATGATTGGTAATCATGACATAAGACAGGTAGAGGGATATCCAATAGATAATGAAAAATATATACAGCATATATTTAGAATAAATCCAATTTGGGTAGCAAAGGGTAGTAAGGGTGTAAGTGCAATTTTTATACAGCCACAGCATCACGAAGTATCACCCTTATATGCAATTGCTGCAGTAGTCGATATTGATGGTTATCCGTCTGATGGTCTATTATCATTTTTAGTTAAAAAAGATTTTAAAGGTTATGTTCAAAGGGGAACTCCACTAGTTCAGGTAATACCTTTTATGAGACAAAATTTTGTTTCTGAAATTATAAGAGATCAAAAAGAAACTGATAATATTAAAGCCATAGTAGCAAAAGTCAGATCATTTTTTAATTCTGGTTATAAAAAATTAATGTGGCAAAAGAAAAGTTATACCTAACCATTAACCTAAATAATAGCATTAGAGTTTTACAAAAGTAAAAACTCTGGTATACTTTAGTAATTACAGTTTCTTAAGGAGAATAACAGTGTCTGATTTTTTTAGTTTTCGTTTGTCTGAAGATTTTATAAATGATTATAAAACAAAGGAACCGCCATTCGGCTTCACAGATGCAGGCGGTAATTCATTAGGAGAGATTACATTTATTCGTACCTACTCCCGTATGAAGGAAGATGGAACTAAGGAAAGATGGCATGAGGTTTGTCGTCGAGTAATCGAGGGTATGTATTCAGCCCAAAAGAATCATGCTAAAGAAAACAGACTACCATGGAATGATTATAAAGCACAGTCTTCTGCAAAAGAGGCTTATCAGCGTTTATTTGAATTAAAATGGACTCCGCCAGGACGAGGCCTATGGTCTTTTGGCACGGCACTTACAATGGAAAAGAAAAATTCAGCAGCATTACAAAACTGCGCTATGGTATCTACAAAAGACATAGATAGAAATGATCCAGGCACATTATTTGCTTGGGTTATGGATGCTCTTATGATGGGTGTAGGTGTAGGGTTTGATACTGTGGGGGCAGACAAAAATCTGTCTATTTATGAGCCTACAGAGCCACCACAAGTATACGAAATACCAGATACTCGTGAAGGATGGGTAGAGTCTGTTAGATTACTTATTAATTCATTTTTAAAGCCTAATATGTATATTCAGGAGTTTAACTATGACCTTATTAGGCCTTTAGGTGCCCCTATCAAGGGCTTTGGAGGCACGGCAAGCGGTCCTGCACCACTTATACAACTCCACAAGCAGATAAGGGCTGTAATCGGCGGTAGAGCAGGAGAAACACTTGACTCTCGTGCAATAGTAGACATAGTTAATCTTATTGGTACCTGTGTGGTATCAGGAAATGTTAGGCGATCTGCTACATTGGCTTTGGGTAATGCTCAGGATGAAGACTTTATGAATCTTAAAAATTCTGAGGTTTTTCCAGAAAGAAATTCATTTGATCCAGAAAATCCAGGGTGGGCATGGATGTCTAATAACTCTGTTTCTGCGACGGTAGGGACAAGGTACGAAGACTATGTAGATCTTATCGCTAATAATGGAGAGCCTGGTTTTATATGGCTAGATGTGGCAAGAAATTACGGGCGTTTAAAAGATCCTGCTGATGGCAAAGACTATCGTGTTATGGGCTTTAATCCATGTGCCGAACAACCTTTAGAATCATATGAACTATGTACTTTGGTCGAGGTACATTTAAATCGTCATGAATCTAAAGAAGACTTCTTGCGGACATTAAAGTTTGCATACCTATATGGTAAGACTGTAACGCTGATACCAACACACTGGCAACAGACAAATGGAATTATGCAGCGCAATCGTCGTATTGGAACATCTCTAACGGGCATTGCCTCATTCTCAGACAAATTTGGTTTGCCTGTTGTGCGTGAATGGATGGACGAAGGCTATGAAACTATTCGTAAATACGATCATTCCTATTCTGAGTGGCTATGCGTTCGTGATTCCATTAGAGTCACAACTGTTAAACCATCAGGGTCTGTATCAATTCTTTCTGGCGCAACGCCTGGAGTTCACTGGGCACCTGGTGGTAATTATTTCTTAAGAGCAATTAGATTTGGGAATACTGACCCAATGATTCATTTGTTCAAGGCTGCAGGATATAAGATGGAGGCTGATCTTGTATCTGCGAATACAACTGTCGT
>JBIPMB010000226.1:0-2726 GCA_044369355.1 Gammaproteobacteria bacterium
TACAAAGATCAGATGGAAATCGCTTTAGACACGCTGTCACAAGCATTGTTCGCTCTTTGCAAAGATAAACGAGCCGCTTGGATTTTAGATCAAAATCATTTAGAAGCCCATTCAGAATACCCTTTAACAGGCAAGATTGAAAAAGGCTATAAACAATATATTCTAGATAGAACTTTCATCGATGAAAAAGGCCAACGCTGGATCATCGATTACAAAACCAGCCAACCCAGGCCCAATGAGAGCCTTCAAGATTTTTATAACCGTGCGCAATTAGATCATGCAAAGCAATTGACTTCATATGGCGAATTGCTGGCACAATTGGATGAACGTCCTATTTATTTAGGCTTATATTTTCCGTTGTTCCAGGGTTGGCATAGTTGGTGTTATAGATTAATGGGTATATAATCTTATCATTTTAAGGACCTACCTCATCATGTTCGTCAGCATTCGTGAAAAATTAGTCGTCGCCATTACCTCGAGAGCCTTATTCGATCTCAGCGAAAGTCATACTATTTTTGAACAAGAAGGTATAATTGCTTATCAAAAGTACCAAATATTGCACGAAAACAATATTCTAGAGCACGGACCTGCTTTTTCTTTGGTCAAAAAATTACTGAATTTACACAATCCTGAGACCAATGAGCCCTTGGTTGAAGTCATTCTATTGTCCAGAAACAGCGCAGATACGGGCTTACGTATTTTTAACAGCATCAAAGCCTATAACTTAAATATCACCCGCGCCGCCTTCACCAACGGCGAGAGCCCTTATCGCTATATTGCTGCTTTTGGCGCCCACTTATTTCTGTCCACGAACCATCAGGACGTGCAACAAGCTTTAAATGCTCATTGTGCTGCGGCCACTTTGTTGCCCGCAAAAAGCAATCATCACGACGACGGTCCTTTAAAAATAGCCTTTGACGGTGATGCGGTGTTATTTTCCGATGAAGCGGAAAGAGTTTTTCAAAACGAAGGCTTAGATGCGTTTAAGGCCAGTGAAAGTAAAGCCGCTAGAACGCCATTACAGCCTGGTCCCTTTCAAGACTTTTTACGCGCTTTACACGGTATACAGCAATTATTTCCTGCCGATACCTGCCCTATACGCACTGCCTTGGTAACCGCCAGAGATGCACCCGCGCATGAACGCGTGATCCATACGCTGCGCACTTGGAATATCCGTACCGACGAAGCCTTATTTTTAGGCGGTTTAGATAAAAGCGAATTCTTAAAAGCTTTCGATGCCGATATCTTTTTCGACGACCAGCTGCGTCACTGCAATAGCACACAACAACACGTCACTACTGCACATGTCCCGCATGGGGTTATGCAAGATATTAAGGATTAAATTAGATGTTAGAAATTATTTTTAGCTTATTCACATTGACCATATTAGAAATCGTTTTAGGCGTTGATAACTTAGTATTTATCAGTGTTATTTCAGCACGCTTACCCCCAGAAAAACAACGCAGAGCACGACAATTTGGTTTGTGCCTAGCCTGGGTAAGCCGTTTAATACTACTAGCCTCTGCCATTTGGCTATCACGCTTAACTGCACCCTTATTTAGCGTCGCTGATTTCGCCGTGTCTGTACGCGATATCTTTTTATTCTGTGGTGGCTTGTTTTTACTTGTCAAAGCCACTCAAGAAATACACCATGAAATGGCAAGAATCACTGAACCGCAACATACTACTAAACCTAAGCGTTTTTGGCCGATTATTTTTCAGATAGGCATTTTAGACATCGTATTTTCCCTAGATAGTGTCATTACCGCCATAGGTTTAACACAGCAATTTTGGATCATGGCCGTGAGTATCACCATTGCTATCATCGTTATGATTGCTGCCAGTGAAATGATGAGCCGCTTTATCAATAAACATCCCACCATTAAAATCTTGGCATTCAGCTTTTTAATTTTAATTGGTACTATGCTGATAGCCGATGGCGTGCATTATCATATCCCACGCGGCTATATTTACTTTGCTATTTGTTTTTCTTTGTTTGTGGAATGGTTGAATAGCATGCATAGAAAGAAAAGAAAAAAATCGTAGGGGCAGGCCCCCCGTACCTGCCCTAGAGGGCAACCACAGGGAGTTGCCCTACGCCATTTCCCACTACATTACATCTTATCTAATTCTAAATAGCGCTTTGTGCCTATAATCTCTTCGCGATCGTTGAAACTTACCATAACGTCACGGCAACGCTCGCTCTGGCCGTCTTCTTTGATGGCTTGCAAGGTTTGTTGCATGGCATAAATGGCGGCACGTTGTAGGTCAGAAGGGATGATCATCACTTGATAGCCCCAGGCAGCGAGTTTATCTGCAGCCACCATCGGCGTTTTACCACCATGGAACATGTTGATGAGTTTAGGTGCCTTGATTAATTCACCAATCTTTTGAATTTGTTCTACCGTTGTAGGCGCTTCTACAAAAATCATATCGGCGCCTGCTTCAATATAACGTTGAGCCCTTTCTATGGCCGCATCAAAACCTTCTACCGCAATGGCATCAGTGCGAGCGATAATGACAAAATCATCGTCACTAACGCTATCTTTGGCTACTTTAATTTTATGCACCATTTCGGCGCTACTGACTAAGGATTTTCCTTCCAAATGCCCACAACGTTTGGGAAATTCTTGGTCTTCTAAATGCAAACCCGCCACACCTAAACGCTCAAAAGTATGTACCGTACGTGCTACATTCAAACCATTACCATAACCGGTATCGGCATC
>JBIPMB010000335.1:0-2724 GCA_044369355.1 Gammaproteobacteria bacterium
ACAGAAAAAGCCGCAAGATCGCGATCTCCCAACCAACGAATTTCAATCATTTTATTTGTTTAACTCAACTTGAGGTATCTTAATACTTATTTAATTAAAAGTCAATAAAAAACGCACCTTTTTAGGGGTGCGCTCTTGATGATTAACTTCCAGTACCGAGTCGTTTTAACTCCCTGGAATTAGCAGGATTTATTTGTTGATGCAAGTTTATTTTGTCGGCAGCTTTATAACCTTCGGACATTGCAGACCTTTTTTTTGCATCAAGTAAATCCGATTCTTTTAATGTGGAAACCAATTTTATTGGCATCCCTATATTTTTTACATATTCGTTGACCGCGCCTTCTTGTTTTTCAAACATTGAGCGTACAACAATCGCGGGAACAGAAGGAGTATCGGAAGTGCCTGTCACTCCTGACTCTTTCATTTTATTTCGCTTCTCTATTAGGCGATGAGCTAGTCGGTTTGCACATCCCACCTTAAAACTGTTTAGGTAAGATGTACCTTTCCCTTTATGTTCTTTGGAACTGTTTTGAATAGCCCCAACCAAATATTCATAAAGATGTTGACAAATCATGGTATTAGTCTTGTTGCCATAAAAGACCAATTTAGCTCCCTTTCCGCGATAGTTCCATTTAAGGGATTTACAACTATTTGCTATTGCAACTCCATGTAAAAGAGTAAGTTTCCAGTCGTAAATTTTACCAGATTCTTCTATATCGACCTCCAGAATTTCGTTATCCAAATCAGATAAGTCGGAAATTTCTAGGTTGTGCAATACCAGAAGTTCTTGTGCTTTTTGGGCAGCGATCGCAGCTTCATTCTCATTAGAAGATGCAGAAAGAGCCAAAAGTTTTTTGATTTTCTCGATTAGTTTTTGCATAATTAGTATGTAACTCAACGGGACTATTTTACTACAATTATTATTAAAAGTAAAGCGATCGCACTTAATTAAAAATGCGATCGCCTTCTATTTCAATTAGTTAATCAACTGCTGTTTTAATCCAGTTAATTAACTTTGCTACTGCTTTATCTGGAGTCCCGGTATATTTTCGGAATTTCTTAGGAATTTTGTAGCAACGGGTTGTTAGTTCAATTTCAATTTTTTGTTCTTCCTCATAGTATTGAGTACCGTGAGGATAAATCCAAAAAGTGAAATATCGGGAGTTCTCGTAAATGTTATTAGCCCATGTATTTACGGGATCAAACGATCCTTGTATACACAGGTTAGACTTGTACACATCGTTACTCTTGACAACGAAAAACAAACCCGGTTTCACACATTCTATGGCTTCTGAAATTTGTTTTGCCAATCCTGACATCTTAGAACTTTTATCATTCTTGGTAAGTTCTGTTATAGAGAATGAATCTGACATTATTTTTTTCTTGAACTCAACCTACATATTTTAACCTTTGTTGATTTAAAAGTCAATACTAAATAAACAATAATGCGATCGCACTTAATTAAAAATGCGATCGCTTGTAAATTATTTCTTGATTACAGTGAAGTAACCAATAAAAGAAATTGTTTCGCCCTGTCTAAGATCATCTTTCAATTCTTGAATCTCACGCGATTCAAGACTAAGTAGATACTTGTTTAGTTTTTTGGCCACATTCATTACCTTTGTTTCTTTAGGTGATTTGTTGGCTATTAAACTGTTTTTAAACCACTTACCAGAGTCACCCTCAAAAGAAGCAGGAACATAATGATACTCTGATGATTCTTGTTTTATTCTTTCAATTCTACAATGTTTTTCAATACTAAAAGGAGAGCAAAACATAAACAATAACATTTGAAATCCTTGGTCGGTATTGACACTAACATTATAGTCACCATGGAACATTACAGATGTTATGGTTCCTGCAATTTCTTCTATTTTATTCATTAGTAAGAATCAACTCAACAAAGTGATTTTACTATAATTATTGATAAAAGTAAAGCGATCGCACACAAAAAAAACACCCCGCTAAAATCAATTAATGGGGTGTTGGAATATTACCGTCTGTGGTCGTGAACGTATTTCATTAAATCAGAAGCAATGGCTTCTATTTTGTCGTAACATTCCGCGTCATAGCATTCTGAATGAATACAGTTCAATCGAGATTTTAAAAAATTCAATTCGGGATCTTCAAGGATATCGGAATCAATCTCAAAGAAATCTGGCAGTAGGTAAGCTCCTTTCATTCGGTAGTTGTTACCCGCGTATATTCCTGATCGAGAGGAAAATGATAAAGGACTTTTTACCCCTTCTATACCTTCTACTTCAATACAAAATTCAGTCTCCCACGAATCACTGATAAGACCTTCTATTAAATCAACTTTGGGGTTTTTGGTACGAAAAATTCGACATTTAAGATCAGTACCTTTTTTGTGGTTAGGCCATTGTTGTCTGTCTTTTCTCGCCTTTAGCATAACTACCACCCATCTTAACCAGTTTTGATATATACTACCTTGGGTGTAAGTATCTACTATTTTTACGATATTTTCTTCTGAAATCTCTGAAATATCCACAATTACCTTCCTGTATTAAGACTAAAGTATTTTACCCCATTTAACCCCATAAGTAAATACTATATCGCTGTTAATCCTCTAAATTAGCGATCGCATACCTACTCCGACCTGGCTCATAGAAAGAAACATGAACCGCAGCATTAGCAAAAGCATCACAGTGATGGAAGTGGTCGGGCATTCCAGAAGGTTCTACCCAACGCCAAACACCGTTAATT
>JBIPMB010000077.1:0-9555 GCA_044369355.1 Gammaproteobacteria bacterium
GCCCAAACGCTCAACAGCATAAGCAATAACATTTTGTGCGTCTGCTTTAGAAATGCCATTAGGCCTACAAATACGAATATGCTCCATTTTGTATTTTGCTAGGGGCGAAACAATGGTTCCGCAGCCTAATAAACTTTCTATTACCAGTTGTTCTGTGGGTTCACCTTTATAAAAATCTTTTATTTTCTGACGCAGAATGGGGTGATCTATATCGTGCAGGCGGCCTATGTACAATACTGCATGTGACCACGGGCTTTGAGTGAAGCTTTTGGTAAAGTCGCTGATGCGAGATCTCCCTTCGACCAATAGTACATCCGCAGGTCTGATTTCATAGGATAATTTATCAAAATCGCAGAAGGGTACGTTAGTTCGTGGTTTCTCGTGCATTAAATAAGCAGTAATCCATTTTTGTAAGTGTTCAAATAATTTCACAATAAAATACCTTAATTTAGAAATTTCCTAGTGCCTTAGTATAGTTTAATTCTTATATTCTGTGCACTCTTGTAGAATAAATATTGAAATATGCTCATAGCTTGTAGGGGCACCTCACGAGGCGCTCCTACAATAGATCTACGAATGTTGGTGTTCTGGCTAGTACGATTCCCGAACAGTACAATAAATAAACACCTTTAAAACTTGAGTTTCTTCCTTTGGCACGGTATGATTCAACCTTCAGTGGTCACACGAGGATAGTTGCATGTTTCACGGCAGTTTAGTTGCCTTAGTCACCCCCATGGACGAAGAGAGCAATATTGATTATACCAGTTTGGAAAAATTAATCGCTTTTCATATAGATCAAAAAAGCGATGGTTTGGTCATTGCTGGTACAACCGGTGAAGGCGCAACGCTTACCGATGAAGAAATTAATAAATTGATTCATTTTGTGGTGCGTAAAGTCGATTCCCGGATTCCGGTTATTGCGGGCACGGGCGCTAATAGCACGCATAAAACCATAGATAAGACCTTCAACGCCATGGAAATGGGCGTAGATGGCTGTCTGCTAATGACGCCAGCTTATATTAGGCCGACTCAAGAAGGTTTATACCAGCACTTTAAGGCCATCAGTGAAGCGGTTCCGGTGCCACAAATTTTGTATAATGTTCCTACACGTACTGCTTGCGACATGCTACCTGAAACCGTAGCAAGATTAGCGGATTGCAGTAACATCATTGGCATTAAAGAAGCGGTACACGATAGAGCCCGTTATCTGCAATTAATCGAGTTATGCGGTTCACGCTTGAGCATTTTGAGTGGCGATGACGGCAGCTGTAAAGACTTAATGCTAGCGGGTGGTAAAGGTGTTATTTCAGTAACAGCTAATGTGGCACCTAGATTAATGCACGATATGGCCGAAGCAGCATTGCAGGGTAATAAGGCTAAAGCCGATGAGCTAGACGATAAAATGCAAGCATTACACCATGCTTTGGGCGCGCAAACCAATCCTATACCTGTGAAATGGGCTGTGCATCAGCTTAAATTAATTCGTGCAGGTATACGTTTACCGTTAACGGTGCTTACTAAAGAGCATCATAATACTGTTTTACAGGCTATGCAGGAAGCTGGCATAAAGGAAGAAATGAATGAATAAAAAAATGAAATTATGGGCGTTTTTTTTACTGAGCAGCACACTATTGGGCTGTAGTGTAGAAGGCAAAAACGATTATGGTAGTTATTACCAAAAACAAGACAGTTTAAACGTTCTTAAAATGCCACCCGGAGTGAGCGCACAAGGGGCCGATAATTATTATGTAGTGCCTGCTGGACCTATGGCTGATGTCAAAACTGTTTCTATTTTGCCCCCAGGCAGCCGTGCTTATCAATCGGCGGTAGCTAAACAAAATGCTAAAACGGCGACTACAGCGCCAGTCCCAGTTGTTGCCACAACGGTACCAGCTGCGGCTAGCACACCAGCCGTTATCAATGACAATGCATCTGATAAGACGGTAGGGGCTGATAAGCAATGACCGAACGTCTAGAGCTTTATAAGGGCAAATCCAAGACGATATATGACATAGGCGAGCCTAATGAATTATTGGTTCAGTTTCGCAATGATGCCACTGGGGGCAATGGAGCAAAGCACGCTATTTTAGAGGATAAAGGGCGCGTTAATTGTGCTTTTGATGCTTTCATCATGGCTGTGTTGGCGGAAAATGGTATAAAAACACATTGGTTAAAAAGTGTAAGCGATACCGAAATACGGGTGCGCCGTTTAAACATGTTGTCTATAGAATGTGTCCTGCGCAATAGGGCTGCAGGTGGTATCTGCAAACGTCTCGGTATTGAACGGGGCAGAATCTTCTCGCCGCCTGTATTTGAATTTTTCTTGAAAGACGATGCTTTGGGCGATCCTATCATCACCGAAGATCATATATTCATGTTAAAATTAGCCAGCAAAGAAGATCTGGTTACCATGAGGGCGTTGACCTATCGTGTTAATGACATTTTACAACCTGTATTTGCCAAAGCGGGCTTTGATTTAGTCGACTTCAAATTGGAATTTGGGTATTATCAGGGACAATTGCTATTGGGCGATGAATTTACCTTAGATGGCTGCCGTTTATGGGACAAACAAAGCGGTGAAATTTATGATAAAGATCGTTTCCGCCAGGATTTAGGAGATGTAATACATTTCTATAAAGAAGCGGCGAAACGATTGGGGATATGAAAGAAGTCAACAAAGCCTAAAGGTTAAGTGCGAAGAATATATATTCACAGCAGTTGATTTTTAGGCGAGGCGCCGAGCCCTCGAGCATCAGGAGTGTAGTACTCTACATGACTGGTGCGAGATGGGCGAAGTCAACAAAGCCTAAAGGTCAAATGCGAAGAATATTAATGGAGAGGTACCGAAGCGGTCATAACGGCACCGACTCGAAATCGGTCGGGGGCTTTACGCTCCACGCGGGTTCGAATCCCGCCCTCTCCTCCATTTAGGTGAAACATGATCATAAACTCATTATTAGACACCGACTTTTATAAATTCACCATGATGCAAACGGTATTGCATCAATTTCCAGGTGCTATGGTGGAATATAAATTTCAATGCCGCAATGCGAATATAGATCTAAGACCCTATGCCGATGAGTTTCGCCAAGCAATCAATGATTTAGCCACTCTATCTTTCACTAAAGACGAGTTAGATTATTTACGCAGTATTCCTTTTTTTAAAAGTGATTTTGTAGAATTTTTACGTATTTTTCGCTTTAATCCAGAATTTGTTACTATTAATACAGGGGATACCTTTGAGCTATCTATCAAAGGGCCGTGGTTACATACGATTTTATTTGAAATTCCAATTTTGGCACTGATCAGCGAAATTTATTATCAGCATCAAGAAGATTATAAGAAATTACTTATTGACGGAGGAAAGAAGCTAGACGATAAAGTCAAAATGCTGGCAGAAAAGACACAGGGAGAAGCGTTTGTGTTTTCAGAATTCGGCACTAGGCGCCGATTTTCTAAAGCGTGGCAAGCTTTAGTTTTAGATACACTCAAAAATAAATTAGACCATCAATTAACCGGTACCAGTAATGTTTATTTTGCAAAAAAATTCAAATTAAAACCTATAGGTACTATGGCACATGAATATTTACAAGCCTGTCAAACTTTAGGGCCACGCTTGATTTACAGTCAACAATTTGCTTTCGAACGTTGGGCGCAAGAATACCGTGGTGAATTAGGCATCATTTTAACCGATGTCTATGGCTTAGATGCTTTTCTACATGATTTTGATTTGTATTTTTGTAAACTATTTGACGGTGTACGTCACGATTCGGGTGATCCTTTCATCTTTGGTGAAAAGATGATCGCGCACTACGAATCCAACCGCATTGATCCTAGAACTAAAACATTGGTATTCAGCGATAATTTAAATTTTGACATTGCTTTGCAAATTTATCATCATTTTAAAGGTAGAGTCAAAGTGGCTTTTGGTATAGGAACATATCTCACCAATGACATGGGCATAGAGGCAATGCAAAATGTGATTAAAATGATTTATTGCAATGGTCATCCGGTAGCAAAAGTATCAGACACTCCTGGCAAAACCATGTGTCCCGATCCACATTATTTGAACTATTTAAAACAAGTATTTGGCTTGGAGTCGTAAAATCATGGATATGGATTTAACTCAATTTGGGATTGATAATCCAGGTGTACTCATGGCCGGCGTAGATGAAGTAGGACGTGGGCCCTTAGCCGGACCGGTAGTCGCTGCGGCAGTTATTTTAGATAAAGAAGTTTCTATTCAAGGATTAAAAGATTCCAAGCTATTAAGCGCTAAGAAAAGACAACAATTAGATTTAGAGATTCGCGACAAAGCTTTAGCCGTAGCCATAGGCTGGGCTGAGGTAGAAGAAATTGATCGCATGAACATTTTACAAGCCTCTTTATTGGCGATGCGCCGTGCCGTAGAAGCCTTAGCGTTACAACCCACTTTAGTATTAGTCGATGGCAATCGTTGCCCTAAATGGTCTTATGAGAGCCATGCCATTATAGGTGGCGATCAAAAAGTACAAGCTATTTCGGCTGCATCGATCGTGGCTAAAGTCTATCGCGATCAAAAGATGATAGATTATCATGAACAATTTCCTCAATATGGTTTTAATCAGCATATGGGTTATGGGACGCTACTACATCGGGAAGCGCTACAACAACATGGTGCTTGCTCCATACACCGTCGTAGCTTTGCACCGGTTAAAGAGGTATTAATCGCAGAATGAAAGCGCCTGCATTTGTGCATCTTAATTTACATACCGATTATTCTTTAAAAGACGGTTTATGCCATTTAGATGCCTTATTCGACTTATGCAGTGAAATGAATATTCCTGCATTGGCGTTAACCGATTTAAATAATTTATTTGCTACCATTAAATTTTATACTAAAGCGCTTAAGAAAGGCATTAAGCCGATTATAGGCTGTGATATAGAATGTTATGACACTATAACCGATGAAAATAAAAAAACAAAATTAAATGCAGCAAAACCGGCATATCATTTAACGGTATTGTGTCAAAATAATGGTGGCTATCGTAACCTAATACAGTTGGTCTCTAGTGCTTATAATCAAGGACAGGTTATTTTAGATAAACCTGGCGTAGCCCGGGATTGGCTCAAAGCACATAATGAAGGACTTATCTTACTATCCGGCGGACTAGCGGGCGATGTAGGACAGTGTATTTTAAGAAAAGATCTTGCTGCCGCTAAAGAGCGCATTTCCTATTGGCGCTCTATTTTTGGTGATCGCTATTATTTAGAAGTGCATAAAATAGGGGTTGCTGATGAAGAGTACTATTTAAAAGAAGTGGTGCAACTGGCGGCTGAATTACAAGTGCCTATAGTCGCTACCAACAAGGTACGTTTTTTAACTGCGCAACAATACGAGGCACATGAGGCACGAGTCTGTATCAGCGAAGGCTCATTGTTGGGTGACCCCAAGCGCGTACGCCATTATACACCACAACAGTATTTACGCAGCGATGAGGAAATGCAAAAGTTGTTTGCAGCATTTCCTTCGGCTCTAAGCAACAGTGTGGAAATTGCCAAGCGTTGTAATTTAAACATAGCCTTGGGTGAATATCATTTACCACATTATCCTGTGCCAGAGGGCTTTAGCACTGAAAGTTATTTAGAACATATGGCTAAAACGGGTTTGGCAGATCGCTGGGCCGCGATCACGACATTTAATGACGGTGTTTTACAACGGCAAGATTATGATGAACGCTTAGAACGCGAATTAGCCGTGATCAACGGTATGGGTTATACGGGTTATTTTTTAATTGTGGCTGATTTTATCAATTGGGCGAAGAGCAATGATGTGCCTGTAGGTCCAGGTCGTGGTTCAGGTCCAGGTTCATTGGTAGCTTACTGTATAGGGATTACCGATTTAGACCCTTTAAAATACGATTTACTCTTTGAACGTTTCTTAAACCCAGAACGCGTTTCCATGCCGGACTTTGACGTGGACTTTTGCATGGAAGGGCGTGATAAGGTCATTGACTATGTAGCCAGTCGTTATGGCCGTCACAGCGTATCGCAGATCATCACTTATGGCACCATGGCTGCAAAAGCAGTTATACGTGATGTGGGTCGCGTGTTGGGTTATCCTTATGGTTTTGTAGATACCATCGCTAAACTGATTCCTTTTGAATTGGGCATTACCCTAGAAAAAGCTTTAGCGCAAGAAGAGATATTACGTCAACGTTATGAAGAGGAAGAAGATGTACGCTCTTTAATAGAACTTGCTTTGATATTAGAAGGTAGCGTGCGTAATGCCGGTAAACATGCGGGTGGCGTGGTGATTGCGCCGTCGCAGATCAGTGATTTTGCTCCAATTTATTGTGAAGCGGGCAGCGATGCTTGGGTAACTCAATACGATAAAGACGATGTAGAAGCGGTGGGATTGGTCAAATATGACTTCTTAGGCTTAAGAACCTTGACCATTATCAAATGGACCGTAGAGGCAATACACAAACAGCAACGTAAAAAGCTAGGGACTTTATTGGATATTGCTTTGATCGATCTGAAGGATCAAGCGACTTTTGAGTTATTGCAAAAATGTCAAACTACGGCGGTGTTTCAGCTAGAATCGCGTGGCATGAAAGATATCATCAAACGCTTACAACCAGATTGTTTTGAAGACATCATCGCATTGGTGGCTTTATTTAGACCGGGTCCATTGCAATCGGGCATGGTAGAAGACTTTATCAACCGTAAACAGGGTATAGCCGAAGTGGCGTATCAACACCCGGATTTATTACCGGTATTAAAACCGACTTATGGTATTATTTTGTATCAAGAACAGGTGATGCAGATAGCACAAGTGTTGGCAAACTATACCTTAGGCGGTGCTGATCTATTGCGTCGCGCTATGGGTAAGAAAAAGCCCGAAGAAATGGCTAAACAAAGACAGATTTTTATCAGTGGCGCGAAAGAGCGGGATATAGACGAAAAACTCGCTAATGCTATCTTCGATTTAATGGAAAAATTTGCGGGCTATGGTTTTAACAAATCGCATTCAGCCGCTTATGCATTATTAGCCTATCAAACGGCGTGGTTAAAAGCGCATTATCCAGCAGAATTTATGGCGGCGGTATTGACTTCTGAATTGCAGGATACCGACAAATTAGCGGGTTTGATCGACGAATGTAGACAAATGAACTTAACGATAATACCACCGTCTATTTATAGCAGTGCGTATCCGTTCACGGTCAATGAAAACCATGCTATAGAATATGGTTTAGGCGCATTAAAAGGCGTAGGTGAGGGCGCAGTAGAAGCGATTTTACTAGCAAGAAAGCAGAAGCAATCATTTAGTTCTTTTTACGATTTTGTCGCCAGTGTGGACTTAAAAAAGGTGAATAAACGAGTCTTTGAAACCTTAATCAATAGCGGTGCTTGCGATAGCTTTGCGGTAGACAGGGCTGTTTTATTAGCAAGCCTACCTACAGCATTATCTTTGGCAGAAAAGAAAGCTCAGGAAAAAAGTCACCAACAGGGCAGTCTGTTTGCCTTATTGGGCGATAGACCAGAAACCGCTTATATCATGGCACCCGCATGGAACTTAAGGCAACGCTTACAAGCGGAAAAGAATAGCTTTGGTTTTTATTTTTCAGAGCTGCCTATCAGCGCTTATAGAGCCGAGATAGATGCCGTATTCAAAACTCGCATAGCTGGATTATCTAGTGGTGACTATCAAAAAGTAGCGGGCTGGGTATTGGATGTACGCACGCTCATGACTAAAAAAGATGAACGCATGGCGATTATAAAACTAGCCGATGAAACAGGACAAATTGATGTCACTGTATTTCCGGATTTGTACCAAGAATTACGTTCTATTATTCAAAAAGATTCCTTATTAGTTATAGAGGGCGATACTAATATAGACGAATGGAATGGTAATTTACGTATGACTTCTAGAAAACTATGGGGTTTAGAAGACTTTAGGCAAATTCATGTTAAGCATATAGAATTGTCTTTACACGATAAAGATTGCTCAGCACAAAAATTACAAAGCATTCAAGCCATTTTAGGAAAGCACAACCATGGTTCGACTGCTACACGCATCTCTTTTTCTACACACAGTGCTATGGCTCAATTGGCTTTGGGTGAGTCCTTTAAAGTAAGTCCTAGCGATGCCTTGTTGGATGAATTAGGGCAGTATGTGGCGGTGAAGTTAGTGTATTAATTCTTTTTAAGCTTCTTGATATTACCTTTTCCAATGACTGTCAAATAGCTAGGAATATCACCGTGCTTAAAGACCTCACCGGATAACAGATAGAGTTGCGTATAACCCCGTTCATGTAACTCTTTAGCTACGTCTAAACCTTTTAATTTAGAGGTGGCATAATTATTGTCTAAATAAATTCTTGTATCTTTGGGATATTTATCTACATTGTTGAGAAAATGTTCTGGGTTAGTGTACTCTTCTGTAATTTCATCGTCATCAAAAGCAGACAGTACTAAAGCATTAATAAATGATCTATCGTCGTCGACGATGACGGCATCGATTTTTTCAGCACCGCCTGTGGTTGTATTGTTCGTATTATTTTCAGTGATGGTAATGATTACCTCGGAAGCCAATTGCTTTGGTAAAATTTTAGTGCCAGTTTTAGCGGCTTCATTTTGCACCAATGGATCGACATAGTGGCTCGTAACTAAAATAGAGCGATCTATTTTACTTTGCCCGATAACGTGCAGGCCATTCAGTTCTTGCATTAACAACTCATAATCCGAGAGCAAAAAAATGTTGTTCTTTTCATCGGGCGTTAAAGATTGAATATATTCCAATGCCTCTTTACCTTGATGAAAATGTTTAAGCCCTATCGATTTATGTTCATTTAAAATGTCTTCAAATCGTGCTCGCCAAGCGCCGTGTATGGAGGTGTCATCGTCTAGAATAATGACCGTATCATGTTTTCTTAGCGCAATTTCTTCGGCGATCCAATCTGGCGCTATTGCTCTAGGGAAAGTGAGCGTAATGGTCGTACCTTTCCCCGGTTCTGACGCGATATGCATTTCTCCGTGATTGTGCTCGAGGGTTTCCCAAACTTGGGTTAAGCCTAAGCCGTGTCCAGTTTCTTTACCCTCGGTTACGGCCGTTTTACGCATGATTTTAGCAACCAATTCTGGTGACATACCTTTGCCATTATCTTGAATGATAATCTTGACCCATTCCTTATTGGCCTCTAGTCCTAAGCCTACCTTCCCGGGTTGATTGTCGAAAGCATCCACAGCGTTATTGATGAGATTGGATAACATGCGTTTAAAGGCGCTCAGTGCTGTTTTAATAAACACAAAATGGCTATCGTGTTTAAAATTGCCCTCAAATTTAATCGGTAAATCCGCGTACTGGTATTTTTTGGAACTTAAGGATTCCAGCAACACGGTAGATACTAAGATAGGCTTGCGTTCGTCACTTTCTGTTATCTTGCCGCTTTCTCTTTGCTGATATTGGTGTAATAGGTTATTTGCGATATCGCCTATCGTGATAGCGGCGTTTCTTAGGGCAATGCGTTGGTCTTCCGGAAGCCCTGTACAATCTTTGAGGATCATTGTTAA
>JBIPMB010000241.1:0-2717 GCA_044369355.1 Gammaproteobacteria bacterium
AATGACGGGCCTCGGCGAGTGTCTGCGGATACGCGCCGTCGGAAACGATAGAAATTTCACGCAACGAAATTTTTTGAAGTGTGCGAGTATTGCCGCTCCAACTGTCGGCAATGACTTGGAACCCGAACGACATTTCAGACAAGACCCCAGCGTCTACTAATTGGCGCACGTCCTTTGCACGCTGGGTGTTCGGCAATTCCACTTCGAATGCCAAACCGTGTTGATCGCTGCGCAGTTGCAGCAATCCGCTTTTGGTGTTTGCTAGTAGATCGCGGGAATCGTGCCCGACTAGCAGCGAAATGTTTCCACCAAGTGAATTGTCAAATGCGCCGCGTGCAACCTTTTCGGTAAACGGCTTGCCGCCGTTAATGCCGCGAATGGTTAGCGGATGGCTTGGTGCGTCATAGACGGACGCATAGCCGCCGATCTTGTCACCGGTCATTTCAATTTTTGCGGTACGGATTTCAAGCAACGTCATCACCGATACCTTCCTGATTGTCTACAACGTCCGGTTGGTCTTGGATGCCACTCATGCCGCCTGGCATTGACACCATTGGCATATTGAATGAATCTTCCAAGATTGGTGGGACGCCGAGCCGCTTGCGTGCATCGTTCTGTGAAAGGATCCCGGCCAACACCAGTTTGGATAGAGCAATACCAGCGTCTTTCATGTTTCCGCGGAGCAATACATCAACGTCCAAACGTGCGTGTTGGCCGGGTCTGCAAAGTTTCCGCGTGATCTCCGACTCCCACGCGGTCACCCACATATTCAAAGCGCCATCAACGTAAGCGCGTGCCGTTTCAACCTGGTTCGATGTCTGCCCTGCGCTTTGGTACAGCATTTCCGGTGGAATGGAGTAGGCGCGAGCCACTTCCACCACGGAGAACCGGCGCGATTCGAGGCTAGTAGTTGTGCTTTCGCTGATCTTTTCCGCTTTCATTCCTTCGCGGAGAATCAATGGACGGGAAGCGCCGTCCGCATTGGCGTGCATGGTCTGCCAGGCATCGCGGATGGCTTGTACCGTTTGATCGGACATCGCGCCGGGGTGGGAAATCGCAATCTTTCCACCGCTCCGAATCAAAGCCGAATGCGCCGCATCCTGATCTGCGGCTAGGTTGAATGCAGCGCGTGCGGCATCCAGCGGCCCGATGAACCAATCCGGGCGCAAGGGATCCGGATAGCAACCAAGGTGTAACACCTGATCGGACGTCAACGTAGTACCGGCGAGTTTGTACACAACGCCGTCTTCGGTGATCTCCGATGAAATCGAATTCGTTGGCAGCGGTTGCAGTTCTGCAACTTCGCCGGAACTATCGCGCCGAATCAAGGCAAGACCGTTGCCGGAATCCAGGGCGCAGGCGGTGATATATCGGCGGAATTCGTAGCCGGATTGCCAGCGCGAAGCGTCCCGCGTCATCAACTGGGTAATTGGTGAATCGACCAACTGCCCGGCGCTGTCAACAATATTGAACGGCAAGCGTGCAATATCAGACGAAATCAATTGAACAGCACGCACAACGGACGGCAATGATGAAATTGCCGGTGCGGCAAGCGGTTCCGGGCGTGCGTACACAACCGTAGCGCTTCTGAATCCCATGAATCGTGCGAAGATGCTCACTGCAACGCATGGAACAAATCTGCCCCGCGTTGTCAAGCGATTATTTTAGACTCCGCATCTAAACCATCACGGTGAAGTACTTACTTCACCCAATCGGGCACGCGCTTGCACTTAGACCGGTGGATTCGCGTACTTGGTGATGCTCCATGAGTAGCGCGGCCATGTTGCCGGACACGATTACGTCCATGTTTCCTTTACCGCCGCGTCCCTTTACTGGTCGGATGTTGCCTACGTTGTCGCTGATTAGGGTGATTTGACCGAGACCGGACACTAAAACGGGGTCTACGTCGTAAAAAAGTTGCTTTGACTTCAATAGGTCTGCCCACACTTTCCATGCTGGTGCCATCGTGCGGATCGACTGGTCTACTGTGACTATTGGCCATCCACGGTCTTGCCAGCGCCGAATTTCCTTGGCTTGCGCTGGGTGCGGGTCTACGCCGATCTTTCGAACGTCAAATTGCGTCATCAGGTTTTCTAACTCGGCTTCGACAATGCTCATGTCTTGCCATTCGCCTGGCATCCGGCGCAGGTACCCCGCGTGAATCCATTGTTGCAAGGGGTTCCGGCACTTCTTTTCATCTAGGGCGATATCAACCCCTGCCCACCAGCACACATTCCGAGCGCGAATCACCGCACCATCAACTACCATGATGGTCAAACTGGTTAAATCAAGTTGTGGGCCATAGCCACCGCGGCTTAGATCGATTGCAATTACCGCCGGTGCGCCGCGGAGCCGGTTCCAATCGGTATCAACCATTTGCCGTTCCAAGATGGCTTGGTCGATATCGCTAGTGGCAATTTCGTGGTACCGGCACGCAAGTTGCGTTTCAAACTCGGCGATTTGCACCGGATCGCCGGTGTTTAGCATGGTCTGCGCCGCTAATTGCAACTGCGTAGGGTCAACAATTACGCCCAAACCGGGGTGCGCTTTGCCCCATACGGCAGGATCTGAAGCCGAATCATCGGCATCGAGACCGTAGATCATGGGCCACCAACCCGCCGGATATGGGGTTCCGTCATTGATTGCGGCTTCGCACGCTTGCCAGTAGCCCCAAATCGGGCGCGTCTTTTGCTGCGGATCCGGCGTGGTGATCGCCA
>JBIPMB010000227.1:0-2714 GCA_044369355.1 Gammaproteobacteria bacterium
AAAGACCCCAGCAAGGTTGATCGTTCCGCGGCTTATGCTTGTCGTTATGTGGCTAAAAATTTAGTTGCAGCGGGTATAGCCTCGCGTATTGAAATACAGGTGTCTTATGCCATCGGTGTGGCTAAACCTACTTCTATTTCGGTGAATACCTTTGGTACTGCCAAACTGGATGACGATGCCATCATTCGCTTGATTGATAAACATTTTGATTTAACCCCAGCGGGCATTATACACATGCTCGATTTAAATAGGCCAATCTATACTAAAACAGCGACTTACGGCCATTTTGGCCGCAATGAAGCAGAGTTTACTTGGGAAAAATTAGACAAAGTAGAAGCGTTGAAACAAAGTTAACTATACTCACAGCAGTTGGTTTTTAGGGTAGGCGCCTAGCCCTCGAGCACCAGGAGTGACGTACTCTGTCATAGACTAGTGCGAGATGGGCGAAGGCAACACACCCTAAAAATCAAATGCGAAGAGTAAATCAAAGAGGATAATATGACACGAATAGATTATAAAATAGCGGACATGGGTTTGGCTGATTGGGGCCGCAAAGAAATTCGAATCGCCGAAACGGAAATGCCTGGGTTAATGGCGTTACGTGAACAATATCGTGATCAAAAACCTTTACAGGGTGCGCGCATAGTAGGTTGTTTACATATGACTATTCAAACTGCTGTTTTAATTGAAACGCTTATTGAATTAGGTGCTACTGTACGCTGGTCTTCCTGCAATATTTTTTCAACCCAAGATCAAGCTGCTGCGGCTATTGCGGCGCGCGGTATTCCTGTGTTTGCTTGGAAAGGTGAAACGGAAGAAGAATACAATTGGTGTATAGAACAAACCGTTGTGGGTGACCCATCGTGGAAACCGAACATGATTTTAGACGATGGCGGCGATCTAACGGTCTATTTACATGAAAAACATCCAGAGTTATTAAAAGATATTTTTGGTTTAACGGAAGAGACCACCACGGGTGTGCATAGATTATATGAAATGGAAAAGAAAGGCACACTCAAAGTTCCCGCTTTAAATGTGAATGATTCAGTGACTAAATCTAAATTTGATAATCTATACGGTTGTAGAGAATCCTTTGTTGATGCCGTCAAACGTGCCACCGATGTGATGATAGCCGGTAAAATTGCCATAGTTCTGGGTTATGGCGATGTGGGTAAGGGCTGTGCGCAAGCCTTAAAAAGTTATGGTGCGCGTGTATGGGTCACCGAAATTGATCCCATTTGTGCATTGCAAGCTGCCATGGCGGGCTTGGAAGTCGTGACCATGGAACAAGCCGCCGATAAGGGGGACATTTTTGTAACGTGCACAGGTAACTATCACGTTATAGGTCATGAACATTTAGTGCGTATGAAAAATGAAGCAATCGTCTGTAATATAGGTCATTTTGACTCGGAAATCGATATCGCTTCATTGCGTCAATACGAATGGGACAACATTAAACCGCAAGTTGATCATGTCATATTTCCCGATGGCAAACGCATTACTGTTTTAGCCGAAGGCCGCTTGGTGAATTTAGGCTGTGCTACGGGGCACCCTAGTTTTGTGATGTCTACTTCTTTTACCAATCAAGTTTTGGCACAAATAGAATTGTTTAGGCATCATAAAAATTATGAAAATAAGGTGTATGTATTGCCTAAACTATTAGACGAGCAAGTAGCGAGGCTACATTTGCCTAAACTAGGCGTACATTTAACAGAATTAACCACGGAACAAGCCGAATACTTAAGTTTAAACAAAGCAGGTCCGTACAAACCCGATCTTTATCGCTATTGAGGACAAATTATGAAATATTTAATTGCGCCCTCTATATTATCCGCCAATTTTGCTCGTTTGGGTGCAGAAGTGCACGATGTTTTGGCTGCAGGAGCTGATTGCATTCATTTCGATGTTATGGATAATCACTATGTGCCTAATTTAACGGTGGGCCCAGTGGTATGTGAGGCTTTACGTCTAGATGGTGTAAAAGCGCCCATCGATGTACATTTGATGGTGGAAGATGTGGATAGTTTGACAATTGCTTTTGCCAAAGCGGGTGCTAGCAGTATTATTTTTCATCCTGAAGCGAGCCGTCATGTCGATCGTAGTTTAGAATTGATCCGTTCACACGGCATGTTAGCGGGATTAGCCTTTAACCCTGCCACCCCATTAGATTATTTACAGTATGTAGCCGATAAAATCGATATCATCTTGATTATGTCGGTGAATCCAGGCTTTGGTGGGCAAAGTTTTATCCCCAGCGCGTTAACGAAAATAAAAGAAGCGAGAGTTTGGTTAGATCAGCAGCGGCTTAAGGATGTGCGTTTAGCCGTCGATGGAGGGGTGCAAGTATCTAACATTGCAGAAATTGCCGCACAAGGTGCCAATGAATTTATCGCTGGCTCTAGTATTTTCAAAGCCAAAACCGATTATAAGCACACTATCGCTGCCATGAGAGCGGAGCTAGCGAAGGTGTAGCGGGGGCTTTTGCTCATAGAGGCGGATTCATTTGTGTAGGCGCGCTCGCTTGTAGTGGCGGCTCGTGAGCCGCACTACTTTACGCAACAAAAGTTCTTTAAGATAATTCATTGATTCTAAACACTATTTATTTTACCGCCTCTAAAGCAGCAATTCTCGGCGAAAAAAGATAAGCTTCTAACTCATTGAAATCGATATAATTTCACTGGTAATGGAAAATATTTTTTCGTACAATATCCCTT
>JBIPMB010000071.1:0-10100 GCA_044369355.1 Gammaproteobacteria bacterium
CGAACCAGGATTAACTAATTCTTCCTGTGGATTCGCTTCCGGTAAGGTCATGGGTTTTAACGGACCAAAATATTCTTGAGCTAACTTAAAAACGTCATCGGCTTTGACATCGCCTATAACGACAATAAAGGCATTATTGGGTGCATACCAACGCTGATACCAAGCGCGTAATTCTTCTACTGAAATGTTTTGTAAATCCGCAGGCCAACCTACCGTAGGCGTATGATAAGGTAATGCCACATAGGCTTGACTTAAAAATTGTTCGGACATTCTACCCAAAGGATTGTTGTCGGTGCGCCAACGACGCTCTTCGCGTACTACTTTAATTTCCTCATTAAAATCGGCAGCGTTTAAATTTAAGTTACGCATGCGATCGGCTTCTAATTCAAAAGCCAAAGGTAATTTATCGGCAGCGAGTTGTTGATAATAGGCAGTAAAATCATCGTAGGTGAAAGCATTTTCTTTACCGCCATTTTCCGCAACCAAGCGTGAAAATTCGCCTAAGCCATGCTTTGGTGTACCTTTGTACATCATATGTTCTAATAAGTGCGAGATACCGGTATTGCCTACCGGTTCATAGCCGCCGCCTACCTTATACCAAACTTCTGTGATCAACACGGGTGCGCGGTGATCTTCTTTGACGTAAATGGTCAAACCATTAGAGAGTGTTTTTTGCTGAAAGGTGGTTTGTGCAAAAATTGAACCGCTTAAGAGCAATAAGGTAGCGCATAAGCCTGTACGTAGGGACTTAAAGAATAAATCAAACATGTGTGACTCACTTTTTGTTGTAGAGAGTCCCTATGATATACTTTAGTGGTTCATAAATCAAAAGAGAGTCTGAAGGCCATAATGTTAAAGTTCTTGAATCGCAACAAAAAAGAGGCTGTAGAAGCGGTAATAACGCCCGCGGATAAGCCCGTTGGTTTTTTTAAAAAGTTAACTCAGGGCTTAACGCGTACTCGTCAGGGCTTAGTCAGTAAGATAGGAACGTTGATTTTAGGCAAAAAAGTCATCGATGAAGAACTCTTAGAACAAATCGAAGAAACCTTGTTGTCAGCCGACATAGGCGTTAGCGTCACTAAAGGGATTATTAATGATTTAAGCAGTCAATTAAAGCGCAAGGAATTAAACGATGGTGAAGCCCTGTGGGCAGCCTTGCAAGCGCATCTACAAGCCTTATTACGTCCGGTGACTCAACCTTGGCATATAGATGCAATAGAGGAGCCTTATGTCATTTTAATGGTGGGCATCAATGGCGCCGGTAAAACCACAACTATAGGCAAATTGGCGAAATATCTGCAAGCCGACAATAAAAAAGTGATGTTGGCTGCGGGCGATACCTTTAGAGCTGCGGCGGTGGAGCAATTGCAAGTGTGGGGTGAACGTAATCAGATCGCGGTGATTGCCAATGTCAAAGGCGATTCATCGGCGGTGATTTACGATGCGATGCAAGCCGCGCGCGCACGACAAATGGATGTGTTGCTGGCCGATACTGCAGGACGTTTGCACACGCAGCGTAATTTAATGGAAGAATTAAAAAAAGTAAAACGCGTGATGACAAAATTATCGCCCAATGCACCGCATGAAGTATGGTTGGTGTTGGACGCCAGCATTGGCCAAAATGCATTGACACAAGCGATGCAATTTAAAGAAGCAGTCGGTGTGACTGGGTTAGTTATTACAAAATTAGATGGCACCGCGAAAGGCGGCATTGTTTTTGCCATAGCGAAAGAGCTGCAATTGCCGATTCGGTTTATAGGTGTGGGTGAGGGTATAGACGACTTAAAACCATTTAATGGCGAAGATTTTGTGGCCGCTTTGTTTTCGGAGAGTGAATAAGGGGCGCCGAGCCGCGACCGTGAGGGAGCGGATAAAAAAGATACCGAGCCGCAACCGTGAGGAAGCGGATAAAAAAGGAGCGAGGAATTACAGATGATAAGTTTTAATTATGTGACGAAGACTTATGGGAATGGCTTTCCTGCATTAAGACAAGTTAATTTTGAATTAGGCGATGGCGAGATGGCTTTTTTAACGGGGCATTCTGGCGCGGGTAAAAGTACATTATTAAAAATTATTCTATTGATGGAACGTTGTTCCTCCGGTCAAGTGATAGTGAATCATATGCCTTTGGATAAAATAAAAGGACGAGACGTGGCGTATTTCAGACGCTCTATAGGCGTTATTTTACAAGATCCTTATTTGTTGCCCAATTCTACGGTGCATCAAAATGTGGCTTTGCCTTTAGTGTTTGCGGGGTGTAGGCATCAAGATATTGCCAGCCGCGTGCGTGCGGCTTTAGATAAAGTGGGACTCTTAAGTAAAGAAAAAATGCCCATAGAAACTTTATCGCAAGGGGAGCAAGAACGAGTGAGTATTGCCAGAGCCATTGTACACAAACCAAAACTATTATTAGCAGATGAACCTACAGGTAATTTGGATCCAGGCTTATCGGCAGAAATCATGCATTTATTTGAACAATTCAATCAAATGGGTGTGACCGTGCTGATAGCCACGCACGATTTGGGTTTAATTGGCCATTTACGTCATCGTATTTTAACCTTGCATCAAGGTCGTATGGTGAGTACGGGTGTTAGGATGACTGCACACGAGGAGGTAGTATGACAGAAGATAAATCTATCGTTGCTGCTGAAAGGTGGATGTCGCATTCTTTCATCGAAGCAACTTTATTTAAGTTACGGCGATATTTGTTAAGTCATTATGAGGCATTAAAACAAAGTGCGCATGAACTGCGACAAACGCAATTAGGTACGTTACTGACATTTTTAATGATAGGGGTCTCTATTGCTTTACCAGCAGGGCTATGGACCGCGGTGCATAATATGAAAGGGTTAACGGGTGGTTTAAGCCATAATGCACAAATCTCTTTATTTTTACGCATGAACATCAGTGAAAATGAAGTTGAAAATTTAATGGATGCTTTAAAAAGCAATCGTGCTATAGCCTCGGTGCATTACATTTCGCCCGAAGAAGGACTCAAAGAATTTTCGGCGCGCATAGGCATGCAAGCTTTGGGCGATAGTTTAAGCGACAATCCGTTGCCCGCGGTGATTACCGTCGAGCCTAAATTGGTGGGTGAAAACGACAGTGAACTAGAAAAACTCACCGTCTTTTTAAAGAACTTACCGGGGGTAGACAATGCCACACTGGATTTCAAATGGTTAAAACGACTGCACAGCATATTGACCATCGGTCAACGCACAGTGTATGCATTGGCGTTATTATTAGGCTTAGGCGTATTGTTGGTGGTGATCAACGCCATTCGTTATTTGATACAACGCTATCACAAACAAATTCAAATTTATCAATTGGTGGGCGCGACGGATCCTTATATACGTAGGCCCTTCATTTATATGGGTTTGCAATATGGATTTTGGGGCGGTTTATTGGCGTGGATGATGGATAACTTAATCTTGTTGGTATTAACCCCCAGTGTGCGCAATTTGGCGGACTCCTATGGCGTGGCCTTTCATACGCCATATTTAGGCATCGGGGCCTTGTGGACCCTATTGTTTATAGGCAGTATTTTAGGGGCCTTAGGTGGGTATTGGGCTGTGAATTCTTACTTGCGGCAGCAGCAGCGGGCGTGAATTCGGGATATAGCTAATGCACGTCAAAATGCGAATGATTATCAATACGCGTATTATCATTACAAAACACGTTGATTCTGGGCGCCCTTCTAAAATAACCCTGTGAAATATAATACCTTTTCTAGCTTTATGTACACAAAAAACTCCTATTTCGTACAAAAACATTGCTTTTTACTCGCATATCTCTTAAAATCTACCACTGAACGATAAAGAAAGATTATTTATCGGCTTGTTTTTTAGTTAAATAAAAGAAAAATACATAAAAGCGAAGGGCATAGACTTATCTTTTCTATACCCCTGAAAATTTGAATAACTAAAAAGTCTTTTTTCCATTGATGGATATTATGAAACCGTAACTATCTTTGATAGCTATATCGCAAATTTTTTGTAAAAAATAATAATAAATTAGAAGTGAGGATTAAAGTTATGACTAAACCCAGGGCTCAAATCCCGAACGAGCATGTATTCACTATCAATGCTGATGAGGAAGAGTATGAAGTCGTTGAAGTTGACGGAGAGAATGAATTCGTTGAAGCTGAAGGAGAGAATGAAAGTTCGATCCTATATAAGGCTAGGAAAGTAGCGCGCGATAATGTTGGGTACGTAGCGCTCGGAATGGGTCTTGCCGCAGCAAATGTGCCGCGATTTTTTTCGGCGGAAAAAGCGTTTAGTGACTTGTTCCATACTGAAGATGAATACCTTACTTATCCTGTTGGTGTGGCCTGTTGGATCGCCAATACTGTTTTGGGTGTTTATGGTCTGTACAAAGCGATTGAGATGTATAACCAAGGAAAATTAAAGAAAGATCCACTATTTATACTGCTGTCAGTAGGAACGGCAGCCTCCGATGTGTTTAATGGTATTGTGCTTTCCTCTAATCCCATAACCAAATCAGATGCGTTGTGGTCTAAAATATACACAGGCGGTGCTGCAGTTACGGTTGGGACGGCTTCATTTTTCTTAAATCTTTTTTCTACACTCAATATGTATGCATTGTGGTGCCGAGATAAAGAAGACGTTATTGCAGCGGAAGAATTGAATTCATTGTCTTATTCTTTAATAGGGAAAAGTGTAGACGAATTAAAAGATCTAAGAGAAAGAATCGCTAAAGCATTGGGCCTTAAGCCTGATACGTATCAAGGATCTTATACGCTTAGTATGATCGCAGGCAATTGCCCTGAGAGTCACAAAGAAAGGAAAGCTTTCGAAAAACTCGCTGAAGCTCTAGGACTTAATAGGGGGCTATGTGATCTTGAAAAAATGGATGTTGCTATTGTACAAGCATTTTCTGATTTAACTTCAGACGAAAGATTAGAATTCATGAGTAATCTGCGTGTAGCAGGATTTTCAATCTCATCTACTAGAAATGTTGAACTTTCATGGTTCATGAAAGGCGTTTCTATAGCGCTTGCGGTACCTTCTGCAATTGCTTTGTTCTATGGACCTTATACCTTGCTTGAAAGATATTGTGGTAAAAGTGAAGGTGCTATTATAGCAGCGGCCTTGTTTGGATTATTTCCAATCCCTGTTAAAACATCTGTTTATTATAATTTATTACGGCGCTTATTCGATAAAATGCTTCACGGAATGGATACGTTACGAAATTTCATTTTTATAGAAGAAATGTCGTCAATGTTGAAGAAAATATTGATTCCAACCGCCTTTGTTGCTTTTTCTGCCTGGATTTCTACTTCCGGTGTGGGATTTTATTTTTCTGTAGAAGACTTTTGTCAATTCATCTATGGCTTATTGCCCCAAGATATGTTGTTTAATGCGGGGGTGGGTGGCTTTTCTGATGGTCTTTCGGATTTGGCTTCTGCCGGTCTTTCTCAAGGGCCTTCCACACTTGGATTTTTAGAATGGATCTATGAAATCATCGGCACAATCAATGCCTGTGGTATTAATTTTTCATCTGTTTTGGCGATGATAGAAGTGTTTTCACAGAATTATTTATCCAAAGGATATAATCCGCTGTCCCAATTTTTTGATGCAGAAGGAACAAAATTAAGTTCAACTATGCCTCCTAAAACACTTACTTGGAGTATTATGCCTGCTTGTGTTAGCAGTGGTTCAAGCGGTGACGATGAAGAAAGTGGGCCCTTTCTACCAGACGAATCAAGCCCACTTAGCGGCCGAAACAGCTCTAATACATCCAGGTATTCGTTTTTCTACAGCTGTGCAAGCGCTATTGGTGAACCGTTGAAATATATCGGTGAATCTTTGGCTGAGGCAGCAGCATGTTGCTATTCTTAAACTTTTTTCTCGCGATTCGTTTGCAGCACGCATCCCTCCGGCAGTGTACGCTTAGCGACACTGCTGTGGGTATCGCTATACAACTCTTCTGCTTGCAAGGGGGTGAGGGCTGGAACTTGATTCAAACTGCGGGTGGTTAACAGCACATCGGTTAAAGGTACAAAGGCATCGCTTAAGGCGTTAAATAATAACGCCCAACTGGGGGTGGAAACAGATGATAGACTGCTGTAAGCACTTTGTCCCAAATGAATGAAATAACTGATGCGTACATGTTTGCGCTCGGCGCGACCGGGAAATAGTCCGGCCAGCAATAAGCATTTGTCGCCTACTAGCTGTAATTGCCCCGATCGATCCGGGGCATTGTCACTAAAGGCCGAGAGAAAATCTATGGCTAAGACGCTGCGGGCTATTTCGGGTTTGGTACTAAAGCGCATTAACAGAAATACTAGATAGCTTTCTAAATCTTCATTTAAGCGTATATGGGCATCGACGGTGGCTTCGTTAATCAAAGCCTGCCATTGCGCCAAGGAGGTCGGGTAGGTAACGATGTCTTGCATGATAAAACCCCTCGCCTAAATTATTATTTTCGTGTATAATGTACTCTTCGCATTTGATTCTTAGGCTTTGTTGCCTTCGCCCATCTCGCATCAGTCATGTAGAGTACTACACTCCTGATGCTCGCGAGCTCGGCGCCTCGCCTAAAAATCAACTGCTATGAGTACACCTGGCCTAAGCCCTACTATTAAGCATAGTCAAATTTGAGTGGTTTTGCATTGTAAAGAGCTAAAATTATCTAGTTTTCGAGGAGTTAACGGTATCTATGTCTACGACTTTTTTAACCAAATTACGCAATATCGCTATTATTGCTCACGTTGATCACGGCAAAACGACCCTAGTCGACAAATTATTACGCCAATCCGGCACTTTATCGACTCGTGGTGATATAGAAGAACGCGTTATGGACAGCAACGATCTAGAAAAAGAGCGTGGTATTACCATTTTAGCCAAAAATACCGCTATTCATTGGCATGATCACCATATTAACATCGTAGATACCCCTGGACACGCCGATTTCGGTGGCGAAGTAGAGCGTATTTTGTCTATGGTCGATTCCGTATTGTTATTGGTAGATGCCGTCGATGGCCCTATGCCACAAACCCGTTTTGTGACACAAAAGGCCTTTTTGCAAGGCTTAAAACCCATTTTAGTCATCAATAAAATAGACCGTGAAGGTGCCAGACCCGATTGGGCCGTAGACCAAGTCTTTGATTTGTTTGTGAATCTAGGTGCCACGGATGAGCAATTGGATTTTCCTATCGTGTATACTTCAGCCGTTTTAGGTACGGCTACTTTAGACATAGATAAACCCGGCACTGATTTAACACCTTTATTTCAAACTATTATTGACAAGGTGTCGCCGCCGAAAGTCGATCTAGATGGTCCTTTTCAAATGCAAATCTCCAGCATAGACTATTCCAGCTATGTAGGGGCTATTGGTATAGGCCGTATCAGTCGAGGCAAGGCGCGCAACAATATGCCGGTAACGGTAATCAACGCCGAAGGCGAAAGCCGCAACGGCCGTATTTTGCAGGTCTTTACTCATTTGGGTTTGCAACGCGTGGAGACGCAAGAAGCGTTGGCTGGGGATATTGTCGCCGTAACGGGTCTGGAAAGCTTAGGCATTTCCGACACCTTGTGTGATCCTAATGCAGTTGAAGCGTTGCCGCCCTTGTCGGTGGATGAACCTACGGTGACGATGACTTTTTGCGTCAATAATTCGCCTTTTGCAGGCCGTGACGGTAAGTACTTAACCAGTAGACAAATTCGCGAACGCTTGGCACGCGAATTGATCCACAATGTTGCTTTGCGCGTGGAAGATACCGAAAATCCTGATCGTTTTCGCGTTTCAGGACGAGGCGAATTGCATCTGTCTATTTTAATTGAAAACATGCGCCGTGAAGGGTATGAATTGGGTGTGTCTAGGCCTGAGGTTATAGTCAAAGAAATCAATGGCGAATTGATGGAACCATATGAAATATTGACGGTAGACGTGGAAGAAACACACCAAGGCACAGTTATGGAAAAATTGGGCTTAAGACGCGGCGATCTGAAAAACATGCACTCCGATGGCAAAGGGCGTGTGCGTTTAGACTATGAAATTCCTACGCGCGGTTTAATTGGTTTTCACGGTGAATTTTTAACTATCACTTCAGGTTCAGGCTTGATGTATCACGTGTTTGATCGTTATGCCCCTATTAAACCCGGAAAGATCTTAGCGCGTAAGAATGGCGTGTTGATCGCCAATGCCAACGGTGTTTCCGTAGGTTATGCTTTGTGGGGTTTGCAAGAACGTGGTCGTTTATTCATAGGGCCGCAGGTAGATGTATATGACGGCATGATAGTGGGCATTCATTCTAGAGATAATGATTTAGTCGTTAATGTGTCTAAGACCAAACAATTAACCAACATTCGCGCCTCGGGCACGGATGACGCTATCTTGTTAACGCCGGCACAAAAGTTAACTTTGGAACAAGCGTTGGAATTTATCAATGACGATGAATTAGTCGAAGTTACTCCGAACCACACGCGTTTGCGTAAAAAACTGTTAAAAGAAACAGATCGCAAACGTCAGAGTAGGGATGGGACTTAGGCGTTATGATTTTCAGTGCGCGATAGCTTTGAGCCTAGGTTCCGCGCATTTGTCATCCTCGACCAGGCCGCGAGGCCGCAGTCGGGGATTGTAAGTCTAAAACCTGTTAGTATTTGAGTTGAGGGTAGAACCCCGGGGCGGATAAAACACCCGGGGTTCAAGAGCAAGAGCGACCGAGCGGGGATTGGTTAAAACAACCGTCTGGATGAAGGTACTCTTGCTCTGCTCTCAATACGTTTGAATAGTTGAATGGGACACAGTCATTAGTGCGCCCGCTTACAATCGTAAACAACCAATAAACTAATTGAGGCTCAAATGAAAGTATATAATAATTTTGTAGGGATAGATATAGGGAAATTTGAATTTGTGTGCAGGCTACATGGCTCAAATGAAACGAAAGGATATGCCAATACGGAGGAAGGGATAGAAGAATTTATCAAGGAATATGAAGTATATCTGAGAGATGGGCTGAGTATTTTAGAAACAACGGGGGGCTATGAAATGGCGTTATTAATGACGTTGTGTCATAGAGGATTAGCAGTGCATAGAGCAAGCACGCAGAAGGTAAAGAGTTTTATACGTTCATATGGAAATGATGCGAAAACAGATGCTCTGGATGCGAAAGCATTGGCATTATACGGATATGAACGGCATAAAAATCTAAAGCTATATGAGGCGCAGAAAGAGCATATGTTGGATTTATATGAGCTAACGCAAAGACGTGAAGACTTAAACCAGATGCTAGTGGCAGAAAAGAACCGATTAAAAGCGCCGCGATTAAGGCGTGTAAAGGCTAGCTGTGAAAAGCTAGTGGAAACGATAGAGGGGCAGATAAAAGGGATAACAGAAGAGATAAATGAACTGATCGAGGCAGATGAGGTTTTGAGAAAAAAGAAAGAGATATTAATAACGGTACCTGGGATAGGAGAAAAAGTGGCTAATAATTTATTGTCATTATTACCGGAACTAGGAGAGCTAGATAGAAGGAAAATAGCATCATTAGCGGGGTTAGCGCCAAAAGCGAATGATAGCGGTAGATACAGTGGGTATCGAGCAGTGGGTTATGGTCGAGATGGGATAAAACCGAGTTTGTTTATGTCCGCGATGGCCGCAAGAAACTCAAAGACAAGATTTAAAGAATTTTATGAACAGCTCATTGGGCGAGGGAAGAAAAAGAAGGTAGCGTTAACAGCGCTCATGCGCAAGATACTGATTACAGCTAATGCACGGATAAAGGAATGGATGAAAGAACAAGAGGCTAGGCAAAATGCGACAGCGGTAGCTTAAGTATCCATGGTCCATGAATTAAGATTTATTTTATAGGAGGAGTGGCATGAATTTACATTAAAGCGATTCAATTTTTGAACAGAAAAGACATAGTTGATCCAGTTTTATATTAAGTTTTTTTCTGGATCCCCGACTTCGTCGAGGATGACAAAGCTTCGATTCAAATCTGTAGTATTCATTAAGATCTCGCTTCTTCAAGTACGATGGATATAGATCTAGCCGTTACTTCAAAAATGCAGATGGATATGAATTCACTCCATGCAAAGCGCAATAGTGATGGACGGGTGGCACGCGACAGAGGT
>JBIPMB010000251.1:0-2707 GCA_044369355.1 Gammaproteobacteria bacterium
GAACTCGCCATTGGGCATCATGTACCCATCAACAGAAATTCCTTCTACATATTCGATAGTCGCCCGTTGTGATTTAATTGTCATTGTGACTATTTCCTTAATTAATGGTTACGGCTCCTGGGTGCGTCGAACACCGCGAGGAGCGTTTCTATTAATTAATTATATCAATATTTTATTAGCTTGTCTGTTAATTAAGCCACGTCAAACAAACTTAATTGCTTAAATTCCGGTTGTTTTAGTTCCATAGTTTCTAACTCTGTTTCTGAACATTCCCTGGGTTGGGAGATGCGATCGCAAGCAATATCAAAATATTCTTTCTCTTTCTCAATACAAATATAATTACGCCCCAATTCTTTGCAAGCCACCGCCGTTGTGCCACTGCCACAGAAAGGATCTAAGACTGTACCATTATCTGGGGTGATTAAAGTTATTAAATATTTCATCAAGTGACGGCTTTTGACTGTTGGGTGAGTGTTTTTAATCTCTCCACTGTTTGACCTGTCACTAGGGGAAGCCTTAGCTTGATAATAGACGCTAGGGATGGTTTCGGGGTCAAATGGGAGTTGTTTAAAATATCTTGCTGCGGTTCCTGAGTCGCTGTGACTATTTAAACGATGACGCTCACCCGGCAAACCAGATCCATATATTACATTCTTTGCATACCTACGGTTATCTGATACTTGATTTTGACGAGAAATACTTTCCCCACCCTGACCCCCAATAACCGTCACAGGACAATCAGGGCTATGATTCTCGCCTTTACAGTTGGCTCCGCAGGATAGGATTAGGTTTGAAGGGTATCTACCTATATTTGGGTTATGTCCGTCTTCATCTCCTGAATCTATCTCGTATCTACCATAAACATTCCTGCCAGCTTTTGATATAGCACCAGGTACTCTTTTGCTGTTCCCAATCCGACACGCCTCAATATTTAACCCACCAACCCCATGCTTTAGAATATTTCTAGCAATACTTGACTCACTAATAGGTTTTTGAACTAACCACCAATCCTCAATGGCTGGCTTTAGGGCGGGCGTTTTCCATCCGTCCCATTGTTTAGCTTCGGGTGATGCGGGGGCGGTTTCATACTCATTGCGAGCTAATCCTTTCAAGTAATCATTTTCTCCCCAGTTTTTATAATTGGGTCGCTGAGTGCCATCAGGTCTAATTTTTAACCCTATAACTTCCCTTTCTTCTCCCGCTAAATTATCCAGTAACCTCCCTATATCTTGCCCTTTCGGAAACCCTTCCCCGTTTGCATGATGGACTATATCAATAATTCTAAAACCCGCTAATTCTAAAGCCATTCCTGTCCAGTGAGAAGTTCGGGGTAAAGACCAAATTAAGCCACAGGCTCCGGGCTTCATTACCCTAAGACATTCTGCCATTATTTCAGACAGCCAATTAATCCAGTTAAGCATTCCCCCCTTGTTATCATCCCATTTCTTATTCATGAAGGAGATCGATGAAGGAGGATCACTTATTAATGCGTCGAAATAATCGTCGGGAAAACCTTTTAAGACCTCGGATGAGTCGCCGTGAATAATTTGATTTAACATTAATTTTATTGTTGTTATATGCCTCTATTTTAGTATATAACAACAATAAATAATGTTAGATAGTTTGACTTAATCCTCTTGTTTGGTAGTGGAAATATCGAGAGTTAAGCTACCCTCGTGTAATTTTTTATGACATGACACACAGAGAGTAACTAAATTTCCAAGACTATTATCATGTGTTAGATGCCATGAAACAATATGATGACACTGAATGACTAAGTGATTTTGTTCTTTAGCTACTCTTTTTCTTGATAGACATTTCTCCTTGCAAATCTGACAACTAAAGCCATCTCTCTTGTAAGCCAACAGCCTCTGACTCTCCCAATTTTCACCCCTGTAGCAACTTTTATTGTAGGATCTACCGTCAACCCATGATGGATTGTTGCTGCCTTTAGAGCTTGCAACCTTACTTAAATTGCAGCAATCCTTAGAACAGAATTTTTTTCTGTCCTTCAGTGCGGGTATTGTCTCTATTTGTTTTTGGCATTGCTGGCAGTTAACAAATATTCTATTTTTTTGTGACACTTTGATGTCATAAGGTTTCGTAACCACCCTCCTTGTGAAGCCAAGGGTTCTGCCTTTGTACGCACATAGTTGAGAACAATATCGCGCTTGTACCGACCTACCTTTTAGGGATTTAAGAATAAATGACTCTCCACATACAGGGCAGTCTGCTTTCTCCTTAGTTGCCTCTATTTTTGCCCGCCTCACTTTTGTTGTACACTCACGGCTGCAAGTGACTTGTCTACCACATTTAAGCCTGTTTGGGTTTACTTTATAAGTTTTATTGCAAGCGGGACAATTTCTGTCAATTAATTCTGCTATGATTGGCATAGTGACCTAGTTTCCTTCATGATGTTAGGTTACTCCCATTTGTTAAAAGTTTTTGAGGTGTTACCAGCATCTCAGAAACTAAATGGGTTATTTGTTTATTATAACACAAGTTAGGTTAATTAGTCACTTATTAAACTATCAAAATAATTGTCAGGAATATCCTTTAAAACTTCAAAACAATCACCGTGAATAATTTGATTAAGCATAATAATATTAATTGCCATTACCTATTTATATTATAATACAAACCCAATATCTTCACCAATAAAAAACCCAACAATCAATAAGATTCCTGGGTTAGTATCGTCCAATTT
>JBIPMB010000270.1:0-23954 GCA_044369355.1 Gammaproteobacteria bacterium
GTCACGCAGTATGGTGACCAGAGTGTGGAGAAATTCGCTGCATCCGTTGGAGTGCATCCCCGGCGCGTCTACGAGTATCGAGCGGTCTATACTCTCGCCCAGGAATTCGGCATACGTTCGCCAAATCTCCAGTTCAGTCATTACGTGGTCGCGTCCTCAGCCGAATGTCCTCTCGAAGTCCTGGAAGCTGCCGCTGAAAACTCTCTCTCAGTCAGGGACGTCAAGCGCCTGATTGCCGACATTCAAGCTCCCCCTATCACTACTTCCCTTCCCGCCATCAGCGAAAACTTAGCCGTAGTCCACGCGTGGCAGCAGTACCGGACAGTCAGTCAGCAGCTCATGCAGGTGGCACCAATCACCGCCCAGGCTATTCTTTATGCCCTCGAGGAGGTGCAGTACGCGCTCGAGGTGCCAGAGCAGACGGTAGCAGAGCGGATCATCTACGCCATCACCACACAAGGCGCTAATGAGCTGGATTCGATCGCGCAAGCTCTCGGAGCTGATCGCGAGCGCGTCAGGGTATGGCTGTCACGGATGGTGGAAGCAGATACACTCTCCATCCGACGGCAGGAACTTGACGAGCGTGCACCCGGAGCAAGAGGGCCAGCACGGGTGTATTACGATGTTTCAGAAAAATAAAAATATTCTGCATATAGTATCCGGACGTGGTGGATAACATCATTGTTGATACTCCTTATGTGTGATTACGGGCGGCCACCAAGCCGCCCTCTTTTTTTAGGAGATATGAAATGAATTTAGCAATTTGGGCAAAGGGCTTGATCGCGGCCATCATCGGCGGTGTGTCTAACACCATCGTCCTGATGATCGCGGATCCGCTCACCTTCAATCTCGGCGAGGGCATTGATAAGCTGGTCACCGTCGCCGCAACCAGCGCCATCGTCGCAGCGGCCATGTACCTCAAGCAGTCGCCAATTCCGACGGAGGTGGAATAATGCGTAATCTGATTCTCGGGCTGATTGTCCTCATTGGTCTGAGTGCGTCGGCTTGTAACGACAAGGGCAAGCAGTTTGCGGCTACTACTGACCGCGTTGCCGGGTACGTCGGCACGGGCCTATTGCTCGTCGATCAGTACACTGCCGCCGGGCAGATGTCGCCAGAGACCGGCACGGCCATTGTCACGATCCTGCGGCAGGTGAATACGCTCAACGGGCAGCTGGTTACAGAAGGCAAGCGCTACGTGCAGCCTGATGGCGGCCTCAAGCTCACGGGCGACGGGCAGCAGCAGCTTCTTGCAATCGTCGCGACATCTACCAGTCTGGCCAACACGCTCATCAACGATCCACGCGTCCTTGCCTTGCCGGATGGCCAGCGCAAGCAGATCACAATGCTGGTAGTCAATCTCAGTACTACCGTCCTCAGCATCGGCGAATTGGTAAAGACCATCAAGACTGTCGAGGAGGTGAACCGGTGAACATCGTGGAAATCCTCAACACACTGCCATCGATGATCCTCCTGATCATCAAAGAGATCCTGAAAGAGTCTGCGCGTACCGGCAAGACTCCGGAACAGCTTCTCGATGAGGCCGGACAACAGACGGCGGCCAACGAGCAGCAGGCCGCTGATCTGCTGGCCAGGCTCAAACCGTAACGTGTACCCATCCCCGGCATACGGGCTGGCTCCTGCTGGGCGTATAGCCTCACGCCGGGGAACTGCGGGTAAGCCAGCCCACCAACTACACAGGCACCAAGCAATGATCCCCGAGAAGGCACAGGAGATGGACAAAGATTACCTCGACGTGACAATCAGCAGCCTTATCGCCCTCCTTGCCGGATGGCTGGTTAAAGGGGTGTTCTCTGCCAGCAAGCGCGAGGTCGACGAGCTGCGTCAGGAGATGCGGCACCTTGTCACTACCAGAGCTTTTGACAAAGAGCTGAATGGACTACAGGCGCGCTTGGATCGAATTGAAGAAAAGCTGGATAAGATCATTACGGAGAGATAATGAATAAAAAGAGGCTACCTGAACAAACGTGGCAAAATCGCATCGTGTCCCACGGTGAGCAGCCAGCCAATCAATTCCTTGCTCACGAACTAAACGCTCGTCGACATCCCGGCAAACAACGTGAAGCTTTGCGGGGTTCACTTAATGCTGTTGGTTGGGTTGCACCGGTTATCGTTTCTGCACAAACTGGTAAAATCCTTGATGGCCATGCAAGAGTAGAAGAAGCGTTGTCGCAAGATGAAAATTCGCATGTGCCGTTTATAGAAGTCGATGTCAGCGAGAGCGAAGAGTTACTTATTCTTGGCACGTTTGACCCGATCACCAATCAGGCGACTTATGACAAGGAAGCACTCGACAACCTACTGCACAGTATATCAACGGGTGAGGCCGGGTTGCAGGCGTTATTGACCGAACTGGCAGAGCGTGAGGGGCTTTACTTAGATTCATTGAAGCCCGGTGAAATGCTGGACGCCGAACCGCAGATTGACCGAGCGGCAGAACTGAATAAGAAATGGCAGGTCAAGCCGGGCGACTTGTGGCAGATCGGTGATCACCGGCTGCTTTGTGGCGATAGTACAAAGGCTGAGGATGTGGCGCGGGTGATGGGAGGAGAAAAGGCGGTGCTTTGCTTGACCGATCCGCCGTATGGACAGGATCAAGAAGGTGTGCCGAATGACAGCCCCGAAGCCCATGCGCCATTGCTTGCAGGAGTGGCAGCACTGCTACCGCTAAACGAAGGGATCGCGCTTGCATTTCAATCGCCGCGCACGTTTATCAATTGGTATAAGCCAATGGAGGCGAACGGCTTTCACTTTGAAAGAATGCTTTGGCTTTACAAGGCGGCACAATGCACATTCCCGTGGCGAGGATGGATTCTGAAGTCAGAATCCATCCTTGTATTCAGCAAGGGACAGGGGCAATGGCAAGATGTTCATCCCTATTCGCATGATTGCTATTATTTGTCAGAGGTGTCGGGCGAACTTAGTCCAGAAATGGGATGGCACGGTTCGGTTAAGCCGTTAAAAGTTGTCACTGATCTAATGTCAAGAACAAGCGAAGTCAACGCAATCACGTATGAACCCTTTGCCGGTTCTGGCACAACACTTGTCGCGGCTCAAAACCTAAAGCGCAAGTGTTACGCCGTTGAAATATCGCCCGACTACTGCACGGTTATACTTGAACGAATGCAAGAGGCTTTTCCGAGCCTATCACTGGAGCGGCTAAATGGCTGATAGCGCAACAAATGACACCCTTAAAAAGCCGCGCAAGCATTTTACCAATGATCAGGTTGCTGCGCTGATCGCGGATCATCACGGTAACGTCGCGCACATTGCGCGGCTAATGGGTATTGATAGATCAAACCTGCATCGACGCATCGGCAAATCCGAGAGGCTACAGCAGGCCGTTTATGATGCCCGACAGACGATGGTTGATAACGCTGAAAGCGCACTCCACGCGGCATTAATTCAAAAGGAAGGCTGGGCGGTCTGCTTTACCCTCAAATGCCTTGGTAAAGATCGGGGATATATTGAGCGACAAGAGCAAGAACATGCAGGCAGCATCGAGGTAATCATCAGACGTGCAGATCGCAAATAAGACAATTGAGTTAGTGCTGCCCTCTTTGCATCCGGCGCAACAGCGGATCATCGACGAGGCGCGACGGTTCAACGTGCTGGCTTGCGGTAGACGCTTTGGTAAGACTACGCTGGGCATTGACCTGATCATCGACAAGGCTCTTGACGGTTACCCGGTAGGATGGTTTAGTCCAACATACCGAATGCTTAATGAAGTCTGGAAAGAGATCATCGAGACCACGAAGCAGCTGCAGACGCGGGTTGCCAAGCAGGAGCATCGGATCGAGCTGATCACCGGTGGCGTGATCGATTGCTGGTCTCTGGACGCTGCTGATTCTGTACGCGGCCGCAAGTATGCGCGGGTGATAGTTGACGAGGCCGCAATGGTGCCGGATCTAGGGGACAGCTGGCAAGCGGCTATCCGTCCGACTATGACGGATTACGTCGGCAGCGATGCTTTCTTTCTCAGCACTCCCAAGGGCATCAACTTCTTTCACGAGTGTTACAGCAGGGGCGTGGATGATACCCAGCCAGACTGGGCAGCTTGGCATAGCCCGACGGCAAGCAATCCGCACATCAGCGCATCAGAGATCGAGGCCGCACGGCAAGAACTTCCGGAGCAGGTGTTCCGGCAAGAGTACCTGGCGGAGTTCCTGCAGAACGAGGGCGCGGTGTTCCGCAACATCGATGCTTGTCTTCGTGCTGACTCTGGCCAGCATCAGGGACACCGACTCTTTGCGGGCGTCGACTGGGGACAGAAGCACGATTTCACCGTGATATCCGTGATCTGCGCGACGTGCCGACAGGAGGTCGAGCTGGATAGGTTCAACAAGATCGAATGGGCTTTCCAGAGGGCGAGGTTGAAGGCCATTGTCGAACGGTGGGGCGTCCAGAGCGTGATGGTGGAGACCAACTCCATCGGATCACCAAACCTCGAGGCACTCCAGCGGGAAGGGATGAACGTCCGGGGCTTCGAGACGACGGGCAGCACCAAGCCACCGCTGATCCAATCGCTTGCGTTGTGCCTCGAGCGCGAAGAGTGCCGCTTCTTACCCGATCCCATCGGGCGTGTAGAGCTGCTGTCATACGAAAGCCGCATCAACAGCACGACGGGCCGCGTGAGCTACTCGGCACCGGATGGCGGCCACGATGACACCGTGATTGCTCGGGCGATCGCTTGGGAGTGCGTCCAGAAGGGCAACTTGGGCACGGCGTATTAGGGAGTCACAAAAGTTATTTGCCAGTATCCGGTAACCAGTCACTTGTATGGGAATCATAGACCGCATCAAAGCCGCCAGCACCGCCTTCCGCTACCCGTCCAATATGACGCATCGGGGCGGCTCGTTCCTCAGTATGGCTCCCCGTACATTCCCATACGAGAACACGGATCCCATCGCAAACTCGGCCGTGATCAATACCCTGGCTTGGATCCAGCGCAACTTTATCCAAGCGGAGTTCGAGGTATACCGCGAGACGGCCGAGGGCGATGAGACGATTGACGGGCACCCTTTGGAGCGGCTGCTTGAGAATCCCAATGTCGGCTACGATACGCAGTCGTTATGGGCCGCTACCCTGTTGTCATACCACCTTGACGGTAATGCGTATTGGATCAAGGAAAGAAACGCGCGCGGCTTCGGCGTCCCAACGTCGATCTGGTATGAACCGCATTGGTCGATCAAACCGCACTGGCCAGACAATGGATCGGCATTCGTCGACTACTACGAGCGCCGCATCAATGGCACCATCGAGCGGATCCCCATTGAAAACGTGGTGCACTTCCGGAACGGCTTGAACCCCGCTAACCCTAGATACGGTCTAGCGCCGCTCAAAGCCGCTCTGCTGCAGGTTTTCACCGATACTGAGGTGTCACTATGGGTGGCCGCTCTGTGCCGCAATATGGCCATTCCTGGCGTTGTGGTGAGCCCTACAGAGTCGATCGGGATGACGTTCGAGAAGGCCGAGCAAATCAAGCAGACTTGGAAACGCAAGTTCGGCGGAGATAACCGCGGCGAGCCGCTGATCCTCGATTTCCAAGCGTCCATCCAGCCAATGGGGTACGATCCGAAGCAGATGGACTTCGCGTCAATTACCAATCTGGCGGAGTCACGCATATCCGGAGCGCTGGGCATTCCTGCTATCGTTGCGGGGCTGTCGGCGGGGCTGGATTCATCGACCTACAACAACCTAGCCAATCTCAAGAAGAGCGCCTTCGAAGAGTGCCTGATCCCAACGTGGTCGACGTTTGAGCGTACCATTACCCGACAGCTACTGATTGACTTCGAGCGTGATATCGAAAGCGTAGAGTGCGAGTTCGATACCAGTGAGATCCGCGCCCTTCAAGAGAACCAGTCCGAGACGGAAGCTCGGGCTATCGCTGCATTCACCAGCGGCGTGACTACCCTCAACGAGTGCCGCGAGCAGTTCGGCTATGATCCGGTCGACGCTGGTGACTATTACGTGATGCCAGCCAACCTCAAGCCGATTACGCCGGATATGGCTCTGACAACACCGGAGCCGCCAGTATCACCGCAAGGCGCGCTACCGCCGGGGCCGGTGAGTGAGGATGCCGGGGGCAACCCCGTAAAATCCATGCATCCTCACACCTCTTTCAAAAGCGTCGATTGGAACGGCATGACGCTTCGCCGCCAGCCGACTGAGCTGGAAGCGCGAATGCTCAAGCAGCTCGATGATGCATACCAGCAGGGCAAGGCATCGATGGATGGCGCACTGCTCGCCCTTCGTGGAAGATACTACAACGAGATCATCGACACACTCGATGAGCTTGATCCGGCAGAGTACTACGCCGCGACGGTGTCGCCGACTGATCGAGACAGGACATTGATCTTCGGACTCCTCTCTGCGCTTTTCCTCCGTGGCGCAGGCTTGATAATTGAGGAGCTCCGGAATCAGGGCGTGACTGATATTGGTGACCGGTCAGCACGTCCTGATCAAGGTATCTTCAGGACAATGGCCGGGGCAATCATTTCGAGGATCGCCAATGACGTGCAAGCGCGTGGTACGGGTGCAGCGATTTCGGCAACGCTCCTCGGTAGACCCGTGGGCGATACAGTCCGCGAGAGCCTGGCTACAGGCTCTACGGCATATATCACGCGCTCTTCTGCAGAGGCGACGAACTGGGCACTATCGCAGGGCCGGGATGCAGAGATAGAAGCAAAAGCCGATAGTATCGAGTATCTGGTCTATAGCGCAGTGTTGGACAACAACACATGTGCACCGTGCGGGGATGCTGATGGCATTGGCGGCCAGCTGGGCGAGATACCCGCCGTCCCTAACCCGGACTGCGCTGGCGGGGCACAGTGTCGATGCGTACATATCCCCGTGGTGGCGACCGAGTTCAAGGCCTTGTATCGAGGGGTTGAAATCAATCTCAAGCCAACGGCAGGGATGAAGGCCGAAGCTGAACGCGGTCTTGCTTGGCGCAAAGAATACAACCGCGGCGGCACTGCTGTTGGCGTGGCACGGGCCAGAGACATCAGCAATGGCAAGGAGCTGTCCCCGCGTACCGTGCGCAGGATGTATTCATTCTTTTCGCGCCACGAAGTCGACAAGGAAGGGCAAGGCTTCTCGCCCGGTGAGGATGGCTTCCCATCAGCGGGGCGGATTGCGTGGGCACTGTGGGGCGGAGATCCGGGCTATACCTGGGCCAAGTCGAAAGTAGCGCGAATGAACAAGCTGGATGAGGGAGACTAATGGAAAAGCGGTTTGACGACATACAACGAAAGACATTGGCCTTCGAGGTGAAGCAAGCCGAAATGATGGATAGCGGCCAGTATGCTGGCGAGTTCACCGGCTATGCTGCCGGGATTCTCAACATCGACTCCACCGGCGATATGATCCTGCCGGGCGCCTTCAATGCTGACATCCCTCGCTTCTTGTCTGATGGCGTTGTCTGCTGGCAACACGACTGGATGACACCGATTGGCGTACCGCTCGAGGCCAAAGAGGACGGTTACGGGCTGCTGACAAGATCCCGCATCAGCCGCACGGCAAAGGGTATGGACGCTATGACGCTGATTCGTGACGGCGTCGTTAAGCGGCTGTCTATCGGATACCAGGTCATGGACTATGACGTAGTCGATCGGGCCGGGCTGGCGAACACCATCGCCGCCTATGGGCTGCCAGTCGAGAAACAGATGCAGATCCTCGCCAAGTTTGACGACGACGGCAGGGACGTTGTGTACCTGCTGAAGAAGCTCAAACTGTACGAATATTCCCCGGTCACTGTACCGGCAAATGACAAGGCAATAATCATGGACGCAAAATCGCTGACTGGTTTGACGTTCTCTGAGCACTCTCGCGCCGTGCTGACTGCGGTTGAGGGACTCGAAACGCGGATCAAGGAAATCTCCGAACTCCGCAAATCGCAAGGCAGGAAGGGCAGTCCGTCACATGGGGTCATGTGTTCGGAGATGGCTGATGATCTCGAGAAAGCTTGTGGCCGTCTGCGTAAGATGGCCGAAGAGCTTGGCAACAAGCCTAAGGGCGACGACGAGGAAGACGAGCCCGGCAAGCCAGAGATGGAATATGGGCAGGACGCCAAAGCCCTTTATGTTCAATTCCTAAAACTGCAGTCTATATAGGAGACATATGACAAAACTTCAGGAGAAACTGATTGAGCTGGACGGGCTCAAGGCCGCACAGAAAGCGGCTTTTGATGCTCACCCGGACGTTACCACGATCCCCGCTGACAAGCTGACGGAAATCAAAGGCCGCAACGAGCAGATCGCCACACTGCAGACTGAAGTCAAGCAGCTGGAGGAGATCGAGTTAATGAAGAGCGCGGCGAGCACGTATAGCCACAGCGCAACGCCGTCCACCAAAGCGGATGCCGTTATCCCTGCCCCGGCGATTGAGTTCTCGAGGGTCAGCAAGGTGAAGAACTTCAAGGGCACCGTGGCGGGAAAGTCTGCTGATGAGCGGGCCTATCGCTTCGGCAAGTGGTTCAAAGGCGCCGTGGTTGGAGATTCGGTTTCCAAGGCGTGGTGTGATCAGAACGGCATTCAGACGAAAGCTCTGAGCGAGGGGACGAACTACCTCGGCGGGTACCTTGTTCCGCCGGAGTTCAGCACTGACATCATCGACCTGCGCGAGACCTACGGCGTTGCCCGTCAGGTTGCGCGAGTAGTGCCGATGTCGTCGGATACGCTGACAATTCCCCGCCGCACGGGTGGCCTGACTGCGTACTTCGTCGGCGAGGCGTCGACCATCACGGACAGCAACAAGACTTGGGATCAGGTCAACTTGGTCGCCAAGAAGCTTGCCGCTCTGACTCTCTGGTCAAGCGAGCTCAACGAGGATGCAATGATCTCCATCGGCGATGACCTTGCCGGTGAGATCGCTTATGCGTTTAGCCAGAAAGAGGACGAATGCTACTTCAACGGCGATGGTACCAGCACGTATGGTGGCATCACCGGCGTCCGCTCGAAGCTGCGCAATGTTGATGGCACGATTGCGAACATCAAGGGGCTGCAGGTGGCCACCGGCAATGCCTACAGCGAGATCATCCTCGGCGACTTTCACGGCGTTCTCGGCAAGCTGCCGCTCTACGCTCGCAATGGTGCTGTGTGGATTATGTCGGCGACGTTCTTCGACACGGTGGCCCACAAGCTGCAGACGGCTGCAGGCGGCAACACGGTGGTCGACATCGCCAATGGTGGCGTTGCTCGCTTCTTGGGCTACCCGGTTGTACTCAGTCAGGTAATGCCGACGACTGAGGCTAACTCGCAGATCTGCGCGCTGCTCGGCAACTTCCGCCTCGGCTCTACCTTCGGCGATCGTCGACTGCTCTCGCTGGCTCTGTCCTCGGAGTACAAGTTCGCCGAGGATCAGCTTGCCATTCGGGGCACGGAGCGCTTCGACATCAACGTCCACGACGTCGGCAACACGACTGCTGCCGGGCCGATCGTTGGACTCATCACGGCTGCTGGCTAAGGAGGTGATCCAGAATGAATAACCTGAAAAACATCAAATCAACTGTCCTGCTGGTGCCTGCTACCGTGACACACGGGGCGACCGCAACAGCTAACCTTGACTGCCTTGACGCCGGATCTGCGGAGATCATGGTGACTCTCGGAGCGTTTGCCGGTGGTACAAACGGCACAGCTCCGTCGGCAATCAAGATCTCTCAGAGTGATGACACCGTTGTCACCAACTTCACCGAGATCACGGCGCTCTCGACTGGTGCCGCGGCTGTTGGAGCGTCCGAGTCGGTACGCTTCTTCGTCGATCGTTCGAACGGCAACCGCAAGCGGTACCTGCGGCTAGAGGTCACTGTTCCGGCTGGCTCAACGAACAACAACATCCCTATGGCCGCCGTCGGCTTCCTCGACAAGCTCGATGAGGCTCCTTCGGGAACGGCGGAGTATGGTAGCACCGTAGTCAAGGAGGTCTAGTCAATGAAGCTGAACCTGGGTGGAGGCTTGCAAAAGATTCCGGGTTTCACGACTCTCGACCGTCAGACTGGGCAGGAGGTTTTCCCGCTTCCTGCCTATCCTGACGCTTCTGTTGATGAAGTACGCGCTTCTCATATCCTCGAGCACTTCGGACACCGTGAAGCCGTGGACGTCTTGCGGGAGTGGGTACGCGTATTGAAGCCGGGCGGGATCCTACGGATTGCCGTGCCTGACTTTGACTGGCTGAGACAACATGCGGACGATCGCAATATTCCGATTGAATCATATCTGATGGGGGGCCAGACAAATGACGATGATGTCCATCGGAGTATATACACGGAGCGCAAGCTGCGTGACATGATGCGGTATGTCGGCTTGACTGATGTCACTCGCTGGACGTCAGAGATCCAAGACTGCGCGGCGTTGCCAGTATCCTTGAATCTGCAGGCCATCAAGCCCGCCAATATGACGCAGCTTGAGGACGGCAGGATTGAGGTAAAGGCCAAGGTGGCCGCAGTGATGAGCGTCCCGCGGCTGGGCTGGAATGATCACTGGGGCGCAGCGTGGACAGCACTGCGATCATCCGACTTCAACATTCCGCTCTATCGCTTTGGCGGCGCATTCTGGGAGCAAGGCATACAGCGCGCGCTCAATCAGCTACTGGCCAACGGCACGGAGTGGGTGATTACGCTCGATTACGACACGTTATTTGGGCCGGAGGATGTCAAAGAGCTGTTGACGCTTGCGGCGCAATATCCGGACGCTGATGCAATCGTTCCCGTGCAAGTGAAGCGCAACAACGAGCATTTCTTGTTCTCGATGAAGGATGCATATGGCAACTTACGCCGAGAAGCAACGCTCGACGACTTCTCCGATGATCTGACGCTGATCGAAACGGGCCATTTCGGAATGACGTTGATCAAGCTCGAAGCGTTGAAGCGAGTGCCTAAGCCGTGGCTATGGTCACAGCCTGGCCCGTCTGGTGACTGGGATGATGATCGCGTTGATGCGGATATCTACTTCTGGCAGAAGTGGAAAGCAGCCGGTAACACGGTCTATCAGGCGAATCACATCAAGTTGGGTCATATTCAGGTAGTCGCTAGCTGGCCTACAAATGACTGGCAAATCAAGCATCAATACCTGTCAGACTGGTCGGAGACCGGCAAGCCAAAGGAGTGTAGACTTGAAGATCAAGCTGATTAGGCCATATGGATTCTCGAGTATTGGCGACGTGCTTGACATCCCCGTGGGAGTCGCGCAGTTGCTGATTCAGCGCAAGATTGCCGAAGTATATGAAGAGCGTATATCAAGCGACTGGACAAAGCGACTGACACAGCCGCCAGCGCATAGGAGGGAGCAGCGTGGCCGCAAGTGATTACGTCACACTCGATCAGGTGAGGGCATATGTCTACCAGTCGCAGGATGCCGATGAAGATCAGCTGATCCGGATCATGTCCCGTGCGGCAAGGGTATTTGACGCGGCTTGCTCTTTGCCTGATGGGTATTTTGCTGCAGGATCTACCGGGCAGACAGCCAGCATCCGGTATTACTGGGGCACGGGTACGGATTACCTCAAGGTTGATCCGTACCTGCCAACCCCGGCGCCCGTGGTGACAATGCCAACAGGCTTCGCGGTCCTCAACTGGATCGAGGTAAACCCGTACAAGAACGCGCAGCAGAACACGCCGGGCGAGTTCTTTCTGTCGCGCCGGTACGGTGATGACTACTCAAGCTTTGCGGCATTGAATGAGCGGCGTGATTACTTCTTCGCGGAGTTTAGCAACCAAGTGGACTATGTCGGCTGGCCTGCTGGGATCCGCGTAGGTGTGACAGCTAAGTGGGGATGGGACAAGACGCCGGAAGAGGTACAAGAGGCCGTGCTCGAGACCATCGCCAATATCTGGCGTAGCAAGGATCAGGGCTTCGCGCGGGCCGTGGCGATCGACGGGATTGCCGTGATCAACCAGCCGCTTCCACCGAGAGCGCAAATGATCGCAGATGGATTCAAGGCGGGGAGGGCAATGTTCGCGTGAATCTTTCTGTAACCATTGATGGCCGCGAAGAGTCACGACGCGCATTCCAGACAGTCGCCGAAAATATCCGCGACTTTCGCGAGGTGTGGCCGGAGATTCATATGTATTTCCTACGCGCCAACGTGGAGCACTTCGAAAGCCTCGGTGCACGTGGTGGGGCGCAATGGCAACCACTCTCCGAAAGATATGCCAAGTGGAAAGCGAAGAAGTATCCCGGCAAGCCGATATTGGTAGCTACTGAGCGCCTCAAGCGGTCGCTCTCGCTGGCTGGCCAGAAGGGCGGGGATCAAGTTTATGAGGAGACAGCGCTAAGCCTGACGATGGGAACGGCTGTCCCTTATGCTCGGTATCATCAGCGCGGTACGGCGAGAATGGCGCGGCGTCCTGTACTTCAACCCACGCAGCGTGACATTGATCGTATGGTGTCACGGCTCTATAGATATGTGGAGCGGGGTGCAAGGGATGCAGGTTTCGAGACGACTGGCCGAGCGCGTAATACTCCGGGGGCTAGCTGATGGCATACACGACTACCAGATATCAGGCACAGTTCGCGCTTAGGCTCATCGACAACATACAGACTTACCTCGAAGCGTCGACGGCCACAGCACTCGCGGAGATTGATGCCACTCTGCGCAACTTCGTGGACTACCGGACGCCGACGCCAATTGTGCTGAATTTCCCTGCTCTGTTCGTGTCGACCTCAAACGAGCAGATGGAGCAAGCTGATGATGATTCGTATATACGCGGTCGCGTGGAAATGTATATCGATATTGCGGTGGATGGTGTAGACGCCTATACCCTGCAGCGCAGCATTCTGAAATATACGCTGGCCGTTGATCGCGTGTTGCGGACGATGACCGTTGCTGATCTTTTGGGCGGCGTAACAACGTCGACCGTAACCGAGCCCGTCTGGGAAGTAACTGAGCATCAATTCGGCATACTCAGACAGAACGACACAATTTACCGCATGGATTCGCGCATAATCTTGGCGGTGCAATTATTGGAGAGATGACATGGACTATCGACAGAAAGCATTGACGATGACCCTCCCGCCGTTGCCGTGGACACACGAGGCACTCGGTGAGGAGACATATTGCAAGATCGCGCGGGAGCTGGGTTACTTCGATCCGCGCAAAGAGAAAAAGGATTACCGTCCCTCGCTTGATCCGACTCCGTACAAGGATCTGATCAAGGCAACCTCAACGAAGAAGGAGAAATAACCAATGGCCGGAACGGCAAAGAATTACGATGCAAATGAGATCATCCTCGGGCCTGCTGACGTATGGCTGAATGTGGCTGTTCCGGCTGCAAGCGCGAGAATGACTCTCCACACCGACGGCACTCCGGACGATGTCGCCAATCCCAGCGCCATCCATCTTGGAATGACGGTCGGCGGCACGACGTTTGAATACGTCCCGGAGATTCAGGATTTTTCGTCCGACGAACTGACTGCTCCGCACCTCTCGCGGATCATCACGGAGAGGGCTACGCTAAAGGGCGAGTTCCTGCAGGTGTTCAACTGGAGCTTGCTGGAGAAGATGACCGTGGGCGGTACGAAGAGCGTGGACACCAACACATCTACCGGATACGAGCAGTTGACGATGGGTGGACTCTCGACGATCAGCACTTTCTCTGTGGCATTGATCGGACAGGACATTGCTGGCTCAAATCAGTGGTGGGTAGTCCAGCTCTACAAGACGTTCAACAGGGCGGGCTTCAACTTTATGGTCACTCGCAAAGATCAGTCGCGCGCGCCGTTTGAATTCAACGGGCAGGCTGTCACTACTCGCGCAGCAGGTGATCAGATCGGCAATTTCTGGCATCAGGGCGCGGCTAACTAAGCAATCATTGAGAGGCTACAATGAAGGCAAGTGACTACAGACAACAGCGTCAGGCGGTGGAGTTGACCGGAGAGGTTATTCTGCCGTCTGGCGCGGTCTTTACGATGAGACGTCCACCGCTCGATTTATGGATGGCGGCTGGACGGATCCCGCAATCGTTCCTTCGAGCGATGCTCGAATCACAGCAGGGCGGGCCACAAGCAAGCGTGCAGTTCTCGACAGAGGAGACGATTGACGGCTTGGCATTCCTGACAGAGGCCGTGATATATGCCTGCGTGGAACCACGTGTGGCATTGACCAGCGATGATCCGGATATCCTGGCCTTGTCGGAGCTTGATCCCGAAGACTTCCGCTTCCTGACTGGCTGGATCCAAGCCGGATCGCCGGGAGTGCCCGTCAAGACGGCAGGCGGGGAGGTGCAGCCCGAGAAGCTGCGCCGGTTTCGTCAAAAGCGACCTGGGGGAGGCTTTGTTGGCGATAGCGATGACAGCGGCCAAGTTCGGGACACGGCCGAGCAAGCTGCTGGGATTGCGTGATAGTGCGATAGCTTTCGACTTCGACAATGTCGCGGCGGTGAAGCTGCAGCAGTGGGAAGACGAGCGTACAGCGGCAACGTGGGGTAGTGGAGAGAGGCAGGTAATACTCGATGGCGCTGGATAGAGATCAGGTAGGATTGCTGTTCAAAGTGAATGCTGACACGGCTGACGCGGTGCAGGCATTCTCTTTGCTGCGCGGCGTGGTCGAGGGTATGGCCGCGGAGACGTCGGAGCAGCTGCAGCGGATGGCGTCCCGCTTTGGCGCTGTCGGCGATCAGGTACGCCAGACAGGGCAACAGTTTCGCGAGAGCTTTGGTGATGCCGCACGGGGACAGCTTGCCGGGTATGTGGGGCAGTTTGGGCTGCTCGGTGATGCTGCCGCTGGGATGATCCCGAGCTTGACGGGGAGCGCTGCGGCAGTGGCTGGTATAGGCGGCGCAGCAGTTGCGACTACGGCGGCGATGGGCGCATTGCTGCAACGCACGATGGACTTTACCGGGCGCGTGGATGATCTGCGACAGATCACAGGCCTGACTAATGAAACCATTCAATCATTACAGCTTGGCGCGCAGCTAGCCGGGCAATCGTTTGAGGCCGTGTCACAAACTGCGGTGATCTTCCAGCGCCGATTACAGGAAGCTCAAGAGGGCAACAAGGATCTTGCTGACACCTTCCGGACGCTTGGCATCAACCTGCAAGGCGATGTAGATACAGCTTTCCGGCAAACACTCGAGCGCCTCAATGGCATGTCGGATGGCGCGCAAAAGACCGCTGTTGCCATCGACCTGTTTGGGCGTTCTGGTGCGGCGTTGCTACCTGTTATCAATCAGGTGGGTGGCAGCTTTGACGGATTGGTACAGCGCGCCAAAGAGCTTGGCATTGTGTTGTCCGAGCAGGACATCAAAGCGGCCAATGATTTCCAAGACAGCCTTGATATTCTCACGTTGAAGGTGGAAGGACTTGGCCGTCGCATTGCAACCAGCTTACTGCCACGATTGCAAGAGATGGCCGCTGCAATGGTTGGCGGTGCTGGTGTCTTGCCCGTGCTGGCTGAGTTCCGACGGCAAGAAGAAGAGCAACTGCGTTTGATGGGATCGATGGACGAAGCTACACGCGCTCGCCTCGAGGGCGTCGATACAGGGGCAACCGGACAGACAGCCCTCGATAAGGCGATGGCCGCACTGGCGCAGCAGCGGCGAGCAGCAGCGGCAAAGGCAGCAGGTGGAGCAGGAGCAGCGCAACTCGTCAATCTCCCTTCCGGGGATGCCGTTAAGCGGATCTATGATTCCTATATCGCCAGCATTCTGACAGAGGAGCGGCGCGTATCTGCAGAGCGAGAGCGGTTGCGGATTGCGGCACTCGACAGCGAAGAGGCGCGGCTGATCGATCAGGCGCGACGGCTTGAGGAGCAGATCACGCAAGCGCGTTTACAAGCTTTGCAAATGGGCACTGATCTGATTCAGGGGCGCCTGATACAGGGACGGCTGGACGTACTACAGGCTGAAGCCACCGCAACGCAAGGCAAGCTCGATGAGATCCGCGCAAAGCGTGATGCTGACCTTGAAGCGCAGTACGCGAAAGAGGTCGACGACTATCGGAAAAAAGAGGAAGCCAAGCGACAGGAAGAAGAGCGCAGCTATCAGAACAGCGTAAGACTCAACCAGGCATTGCAAGCGATGTTTGAAGAAGGGCGACGGCAGCGAACCGAGTCACTGGCGGCTGATCCCTCTTCCCCACTGTCCTTAATGGGGCCAGAAGCGCAAGAAGCCGCAGATCGTGGCGCTGGAATCTTTGGCCAACTTGGGGCTAGCGCAAACGCCGCAATTACCGAAGTCCGTAAGAGTATGGGTAATTTTGGCACGATGATGACCGACGTCTTTAGCGGCATTGCCAGTGGTCTGCAAAACATGCTGGCTGGGTTTATTATGACTGGTAAGATTGGCGGTCAGGCATTTAAGGCGATGGCCGCGCAGATTATCAGCGCATTAACAGCACAAGCAGCGGTCAAAGCCATTTTTGAGCTTGCGGAAGGATTCGCCGCTACAGCGCAGATACCGCTTGATCCAACGGGAACAGCGGCACTGAGAGCGGCAAGCCACTTCACCGCGGCGAAGTTTTACGGCACTGTAGCAGGCGTTGCTGCTGCTGCGTCAGTAGGACTCGCGGCCATCGGCGGCGGTGGTGGCGGCGCCAATGGCACGATGTTCCTCGGGCAGGATCGTCGATCAGGATCTGCAGTGATGGAACAGGGCGGGCGACGGGCCACAGAGCCGCAGGTGATCATCATCCGGGCCGAGACGGAGCCGGGTGTAATGGTCAGCAAATTTGTTCAGGACTATCGATCCAATGGGGAGGCGCGCTCCGTGCTTCGCCGTGATCTATTAGGAGAATTTTAACATGAGCGCAATGTATGACAAGGCAAAGGAATCACTGCTGTCGCAGAATCCAAGCATCGACTTCGACAATACCAGTGTCCCGCTAAAGATCGCGCTGGTGGGCGGTGGATATGTGCCTAGTTTCGCCGTCACTGGCCATCAGTACTTCTCGAGCTTGGGAACCAATGCCGTCCGCACTGCGGCACTTGCGTCGATCTCATTGACTGGCGGCGTATTTGACGCGGCTGATGTGACGTTCACCGCGGTCTCAAATACACATCCGCAGATCACGCAGCTGGTGATCTATGCCGACACGGGCACAGCCAGCAACTCCCCGTTGATTTGTCAGATTGACTCGGCGTCGACCGGGCTTCCAATCACGCCCAACGGTGGGGATATCACCATCAGCTTCGACAATGGCACCAACAAGATCTTCCGGCTGGTCTAATGGCATATCGTTCCCGACATTGGCAGGTCTTCGATGAGCACTGGTTCCAGCGCAATCAGCGCTGGTTGCGGTGGTGCGTCAATATGTCGATCGTCGGGCGATGGTTTCGCAGGATCCTGTCATTGCGACTGGCAATGCCCGTCACATTGATCACGCCTGATGCCGTCCATTATCGCGAGGATGGCCTACAATCGATCGCACACTGCTATCCCTTCCCTTACCATAGCCGGGCCATTTATGACGCGCTGAAGCCGCTTTGGTGGGGGATGCATTACTGGGACGAACTGATAGCAGATCGATGGCTCCCGGAGCTGTCATTCGGCTTTGACCAGCTTACAGTGTATACCGGCAAGACGCAGGTACAAGATTTTGATGGCACTATTACGTCTATTGCAAACACGTATTTTGATGCGCGACAAGGCAATGAACAAGCACAGCTTGTTGCAAGCATAGGAATCAGTGACAACGTAGATGCCATTTTAAGCTTTGAAGCGTCACGTTCAGGATCTAATGAGTTTACTGTTTCGCGTAGTTATTTGCGCTTCAATTTATCATCTATTCCTATTGGTAATCGGGTCACAGGCAGCAATCTGTATATTGCACCGTTAAGCGTTCAAAATCATTCTGGGTTTTTTGCCGTTATCAGCAGTTGGCCTGCGTTAGATGGTCAAACTACGCTCACCAGTAGTGATTGGGCGACGTCGACTGTAACGGCGAGTAGCACGTCACCATTACGTTTAGGTGCATATTCCTTGACTACGCTGAATAATTACGTGTTTACGACGCCTGATTATGCGCCAGGATTTGCTCTAAACGCGAATGGGTTAGCATACCTACAAGGTCGGGCTGGCACATATGCCAATTTATGCGTTAGACATAATCGAGATACTGACAATGTGGCACCAGTTGGCACGTCACTTATCACGTTAGCCACTTTTGCCGCATCTGAATATCGCATTGGCAGCACGTATTACGGTCCATATCTAGAGGTCACATACCAGCGCGTTGTTCTGGCCAATGGCTTTACCGTGACTGCGGTGTTTGGTTTGCCGACGCTCACACAGACTCAGCCCATAGTCACACCTGTCGGCTTTGAAGTGACTGTCACCTTTGGCCAGCCAGCTTTGCGCGGATCGACTACCACGGTCAATCTCAACGGCTTTGTCGTTACTGCTACCTTCGGCACCGTGCAAGGCTCGACGATACAGGCCATCGGGCTTGCCGTCCCTGTCACCTTTGGCACTCCGCAGATACCGATCATTCAGGCAACCGGCTTGCCGATTACCGTGACGTTTGGGGAAGTGGCGTTAGTACGCGGGCAGATTGTGCGGCCAAATGGATTCGCGGTTACTGCGACATTTGGTACTATCACGGTGGGCGCCGTGCCGTGGATAGTCTCTCCTGCTGGCATACCAATCAATGTCCAGTTTGGTTTTGTTGCGATGGAGTCGCCTTACCCGGATGGCGAGCAATTCACCGGGCCATATATCGCCAGACTCATCGATCAGCCGATCCAATTCGATAGCGTTACGTATGAATACGAAGACGGCACCGCAACGGTAAACGTCCAGCCTGCTGGCTTGCGTCAATGGGTGCTGGAGTATGAGGGATTGACGGAAGCAGAACTGAGCCAGCTCGTCAATCACTACAACGCAATGCGCGGAAGATCGGCCACGTTTTCATTCTATCATCGCCGGGATAATGTGACATATACCAATGTTCGATACGCCTCAATGTCGATCGACAATCGTTCTCGCAAGTGGGTCAACGGCGCGACGGTGGTTCTGGAGAAAATGCGATAATGGCAAAGCTCTCGGTGCAGTGGGTCAATTACGCCAACACCATGATTACTGGCAATATGATCATGAATGACAATATGGGCGCGAATGCTTGCTTTGCTGACGCCACCACAATGGGCGATGCTATTGCTACCAGTCTTAACGGCTTTTCGACGCTTGTCGATCAAGACTGGGAGCTGATGTTCACGCTTAACGGGCGTATGCCTAACGGGCGCGTGTATCTAGGCCTATGCTCTGCCGACGTTGCTTTCACGTCCGACGTTGAGCAGTTTCAGAACTGGACGCATTGCATCTACATCTCAACAGAGACGTGGTCGACTGCTACGCCTCCACATCCTGCCGGGACGGTGTATATCTACGAGGGATCATCCACGCCGAAATACTGGCTGGACGGCATATGGCAATCTACCGGGCAAGAGATCGCTATGCGCTGCCTGGGCGACGTGATTTGCTACCACGTCGGCGATCGAGTGATATATCGATCTATCACGCCGCCGCAGTATCCAATGGAAGCAGTGGTGGCAATGGCTTGCTACGATCAAGAGGTAATGGTGGACTTGATCATCGGGCCGAATGTCGGCGTAGGATCCGGAGATATTGAGCAAGGGCCGACGATAGGCACCGGCACGGCTGGCATTTGGAATTTTCCCTCGCCTGATTTATTGCCCCAGCCACCGCTGGCTGATGCTCCTATCCCTGTACGCTTTCAGGAGACTATCACCGATTGGAAAACATATAGTCAGCAGTTCGGCGACAATCGCAATGTGAGCAATACGCAGTTGACAGGGCCGATTAGAGTCTTTGAGGTGCAATGGGATGGACTGAGCGAGAGTCAGGCCGCTATGCTTGATAATCATTACCAGTCAACATCAGGCGGCATCAGCTTCACCGTGATTCATCCTCATACTGATGAAGTGCTTACGGGCTGCAGGTATGCGGCTTATTCGCGCTCGAGTCATACTCGGTACTGGTCGCAGTCGAGACAAGCAACGCTGATCAAATACGTGCTTTGATATGCAGACAATCGCGCCGACACTGTATCAAATTCTACGATCGTCCAATCGTGACCTTGCACCGGGCGACTTGATCGAGTTTTACCCGCCCGATGTCACAGATCTGATTCCGGCCAACGCAGAGCGGCGCTTTGCGTCGACTGAGCTGGTTTGGTTTGGTTGGAAGTATGAGCAGCAGCTTGTCAGTCGATCCGATATCAGCAGATACATCAACGAGAAATTCAGCGGCGTCAACATCACGCTCTCGAACGTCGATCGTACAGTCAGCACTTGGCTACAGTCGATTGATCTGGCGGGATATCGGGTATTGGTGAGGACGATTAGCAGACGGCTAGATGATGATTCCATCGTGCTGTTTGTGGGCCGTTGCGAAAAGCCTGGGGACATCACCCACACGGCGATCACGATCACGGCAAAGCAAGATCTGGGCAGCATTGAAAATACCCTGCCGTTCAACACGTTCGACTTGAAATGCCCATTGAAATTTAAGGGTACCGAGTGTCTAGCCGGGCAGCAGATCGGCGACAAGGCGCAGTCATATCGACAGGCCAGTGTATGCAACAAGTCTTTCTCGCAGTGTGTCGAGTATGGCAACGAGAAGGCCTTTCAGGGTGTGCGGTACAAGGCCGTCATTGGATCATTCAAGGTCAATAGCCAGCAGTCTGGAGCGGGCGCGTTGTTTGGCTCGAGGCGAGCGACAAAGCAATGGTCTTCGAGCGACAACATGCCGCTTGGGCAAAGCGTACCAATCGGACTCGGGCGTACTCAAATTGATCTGATCCCTATCCTGTATGCCGACACCGGGCAGTATCTGTATGGGCATTTCATCGCAGGTGAGGGAGAGATCACCCAGTTTGCTGACGTCCGCAATACCACGGCAGGATGGGCGACTACCTTCCAAGCCAAACATGAGCACGTCGGCAAATACGGATATGCTACGGGCCAGTCTACTGTGTCGGATGTACTAGGCACAGAGCATTACTCTCATCGGGCATATGTCGAGGCGACCATCGAGGGCAAGAATCCGGATACTGGTGACGCCGCTCCTACGCTGGCCGGGCTGGTGCTTTGGAATAAGATCGGCACCATTGGTTTTGCTGGTTTCGATATGACTGACTGGTCAGACAATCCCGTGGAGCATTTGCGTTACCTGCTCACAGAACCACGCGCGTTGAACTACCCGGCATCGTGGCTCGATGATATGGCTTGCTTCGAGACAGCAGAGTATTGCAATGAGCCGCTTCGAGATGATTCAGGATGTGAAGAGTTTTGGTATGATCAGAATCAAGGCACGGCTGGAACGGATTGGAAACGATATCGATCCACCGGCGTTTTAGACAGCGCCTATTACAAATATATACTGGATCCTACTGACGCCAACAGGCCGCAAAAGCTCGGGGCGGAATACAACGCCTATGATCCCGAGAACCCGCCGCAGGGGATAACGCCGACCACGTTCTATCGCAAGCGCTATACGTCCAACTGGCACTTGAAAGAACCGATCAAGGTCAGCGACTTCGTCTTCAAGCACTTGCTCCCTGCCTTTCGTGGGTACCTGATTACCGCCGCAGATGGACGGCTGCAGATACGTTCGGAGCGTCCTGCTATCACATCCCTGCTTCGCAATGCGACCGCACCGAATGCCACAGTTATCGCCGTCGAGGATGTCACGGCTTGGCAGAAGTTGCAACTCAATCAGCTCTATGCGGTGATAGGTGTAGGCACTGAGACCAGCGAGACGGCGACCGTTGCATCGATTGCATACAGCACGGCTGGCAATAGCCTGACGCTGGCACAGACTCAGGGAGCTACGGTCTATTCGCCGACGTTTGTTGAAGGATCCGCCAGCACTCAGGCCTGGAATTACTTCACCGTGACTGGTGCCACGGGTGGCGTTCCGGTGATCGTCACTGTGGACGGCGTGACAATCACGGGTGGCGGTTTTGATGCCACAGGCCAGCCACCAAGCAATGGCGCAGTCGCTGGAGAGCTGGCGGCAAGAATCAATGCTAATGCTACGCTCAACAGGTACATCGAAGCGCAATGGTCAAAGACGTCGCCGACGGTGGTCATGCTGCGGTGCAAGCTGGGATTGCTGACGCTCGATCAGCCGCTTGTGTATTCGCACACAACATCAGATATGGTCGCGCAGGTGCATGGCGTGTTTGCGGATGTCGGTGGCGGTGCATTGACCTCGAGCAACATCATCCGTGATTCATTCAAATGGCCATTAGGGCAGCGACAGAGCAACTACAATCAGTTTTCGATCACGTACACAGACAGCACTCAGGACTTCCAGCAGACTGAGCTTCGTGAGAACGATTACGATCATCAGGAGAGGGTAAACGCAGTCAACAAGCTCGAGATCTCGGGGGCTTGTGTAGACAACTATCATCAGGCTGACAGACTGGTACAAGCAGCTCGTGCAAAGTATCGTGACGGTGATTTCTTCTGTGCGTTTCAGGCGACTGGTGAAGCGTTGTTGCTCGAAGAGGGTGACATCATCGCCGTGACTCACGCCAATATGATGACGCGTCGGAATCAGTTGTTCCGGATCGAAGAGCTGAAAGTAACCGGTGATCATCGCGTCAATATCCTGGCTCGATTGTATGCTGACTCACAGTTTCCATCAGCTGCTACTGTGCGAACGGTTGGACTTAATACGGGCTCGGTATGGATTGCAGGGACACCACCACCAGTGACAGGGCTGACGATTACGGCAACCACGATAGACAGTGGTCGCGTGACCTTCAACTTTGGCAACTTCGTGGGAGGCCAGACAGCGCGCATTGAAATCCAGCGTCCGGGTGATAGTGACTGGTTGCCGGTGCTGACTGCTACGCCTGACGGACTTGGCCGAGGAGCTGCAGAGATCCCCGCGCTTCGAGTAGGGACGCAGATCCGCATCACGCCGATCAGCAGCACGGGGATTGCAGGGACGCCCAGTACCGTGACAGTCACATCGCCGTCATACCAATGGCCGTCGGCGTATCCTGCGGTCGATGGCTATGTCCTCGCTTCATCGACATCAGGCGTGTTGAGCTGGGTAGCACAGAGTGGCGGCGGCGGTGGTGGTGATATTGCGGATGGCCGCAAATATGCATGGTTTATTAGCTAGAGGGTATATATGCTTCTTGTATTAGATTCTACAAGTCGAACATTGCGGGCAACAATGGCAGATCCTGCTGATGAAACAGAGTGTTCTGTGACTGTCACATATGCCGACACTACAGCCACGACGTTTGTGGAGGGCATGTACCCGATACAGATGGACGGCACAAATTTTGTAACCATCCTGCCCGCTCCCGCATCAGGGACAAGACGCGTCGTCAAGTCGGTGATGTTCTTCAACGACGATACAATGACGCATACCGTCACATTGTATTTGACGGACAACATTACCGATTATCCGATCACCAAGATTACTTTGCCTGCCGGGGCCTCATGGGCCAGCGACGATCAGACAGGGGTAAATGTAGGTGGTGCTGTCACAGATGGATCGAAGGGCGACATTGCAGTTAGCAGCGGTGGAGATACATGGACCATTAACAATGGCGTGGTCACGCTGGCCAAGCTGGCGGATCTTCCCACGGATCGATTGATCGGGCGGGATAGTACAGGGACAGGTGTGCCGGAAGCGATCAGCGTAACAGGTGGCATTGAGTTTACCGGCAGCGGATCGATACAGGTCGGCGCCTTTTCTGGTGACGTCGCCAAGACCGCGGGAAGTGCAACGCTCACGATCAGCAATGACGCAGTCACCACAAGCAAGATGGGCGGAGACGTGACTACCGCCGGAAAAGCATTGTTGGATGATGCTGATGCCGCCGCACAGCGCACGACGTTGGGCCTTGGCACGTTTGCAACGCGCAACGTGATGGCAAACACAAATATCTCTCCCACTTCTGCGGATCAAACAGGCGCAGTTAATACCCGGTATTTTGCGACTATTGCAGGCTTAT
>JBIPMB010000304.1:0-30472 GCA_044369355.1 Gammaproteobacteria bacterium
CATCACTTCAATGATGAATGAACCATCAGCAATCTTTCCAATTGCATAAGCAAATTCAACTTCTTTTGACAAGTGCTTTGGTTTGTGCTTGATGTCTTGGTGCAATCCAAGTGAATATTCAAATTCGTCACCTTTGTACACTAGATTTGTGGTGCAGCTGATGACACTTCCAGTGTCAGTCAAAAGTTTCACCAAACCTTGATATTGTGGAAACAGAACAGCTTCCATTCCAGAACCAGAAATGTATTTTGGAACAAGTGCAGCAAATTTCTGAATTGGATTCAGTGAAAGACCAGTCAATGCAACATTGTAAACAGCTTTAATGATTGAAGTTTGTGAACATTCTTGAAGTTTCTTGTTTGAATTGACAGCTTGTACAGCAAATCCAATTTCTTTCACAAGCTTTTCTTTGGTGATGATGGTGTCAAGCTGGTCTTTGTAATGTGAAAGACCACTTTCAATTGTTGAAATTTTAATTTGTTCCATCATTGTATGTGATTAAGATTTGATTTTTGAATTTTGTTAGTTCTTTCAGATTCTGAATTGCTTGTTCTTTCTTTCTGACAAGTGTTTCAAAATTTTCTTGCTGGATGACCAATGTGAAAAACATTGAATCAGTGTACTTCTGGAAGTTCTTCTGGATTTTTATTTCTTCAATCCAGCTTTTCAATTCAGCAACATCACTTTGAAGCTGTTGAATTCTTTGTGCAACAGTTATACTTTTACCCATGATGCACGATTGTCAATAATATATTCTTCAATTTCATCAGCACACCATTCAAAACCAGTGGTCAGATGGTCATGGTCATGCCATTGTTCTTCATCAGTTCCACCATTGGTGCAATACTGTTCTGGAATGTCTTTCACATCATCAAGACTGAATGAAAATTCAAACTGGTCTGGTTGTTCATTGTTCAGAATCTTGTCAATGGTTGCTGTGATTGTTGGTGTTCTTCCAACAAATTCAGCATTCCAGTCAACTTGAATCTGGAATTCAACTGGAAGCACAACATCTGGTTGTGTTTCATCTGTGTCAGTGTAGTGGAAATCAAATTGTGTTTTCATGTTGTTGTTTTTTAGTCGGATTTGTTATTTCAATAGTTCATCAATTGTGCAATCAAGTGTTGTTGCAACATGTTTCATGATTGGATATGAAAGCAATCTGATGTCTTTCTTCAGAATCCAAAGTCTGATTGTTTGGTCTGAAACACCAACAACATTTCCAATGATGGTTCTGTTGTCTGGTTTCATCATGTAGTCTGCAACTGAATCTTTCAGCTGTGGTTTCATTGTGTTCTGTGTCTGTGTGTCCATTGAATATAAGTTTTTATATTGCAAACATAGTGGACTGATGGCTGTGTTGTTCATGTGGATATAAGATTTTATAAACAGCTTAATGTTCAAACATCTGTTGACTGATTCTGATGGTCACACCATCAATGGTTCTGAATTGTTCACTAGAAGCTTTCATTTCTTCAATCATGGCTTCATAGTTGTTTTTCACTTTCCATTCAACCAGATTGATTCCAAACATTCCAGATGGAATGAAAAGTTCAATGCTGGTCTTTGGTGCTTCAGCTTGTTTTGCTTTGGTCTTGGATGCAATGATGGTCACTGAATCAATCACATGCTTTCCTTCTTTCAAGCTGTCAAGTTCAGCTGAATGCTTTCTTTTGAAGTTCTGAAGTTTCCTTCCAGTGAAGTTTTCTGGCACTAAAAATGTCAAGTTCATGTTGTTTTGTTTTTAAGTTTTAATTTGTTCATCAAATATAAGTTCTTATATCTTATTGACCAAATGTGGTTGCATCTTTTCTTGTAACGTGCTGACAATCAATTCAATTCTTTTTCATGGCTTTTGCCATTTGGTCACATTTCTGACACTTTTGCTTGGTTGTTTCAATTGTGTCAACTACATTTGCAACATGGCTTCACAGAATCACAAATCTTGCATCATCCATGACTGGTCTGAATGGTCAGTTCACAAGCTTCATCTTTATTCCAGCACTGTTGGAAAAAGATATGTTGTCCAGATTCATGAAAAGGTCTGCAAGAAGTGTTTCAAGTTGAAAGCTAAATTGAAAAAGAAATAAATGATTCAAGTCATGTCATCAAATCATTCACATATTAAGTCACCAGCATCATTGCTGGTTGTGCTTCAATGCAAGTCGTGTGGTGACTATTCACCAACAGTGACCAATGGAAAGTGTGTCTGTGGTTCTTGTGGTCTTGAATGCAAGGTTGTTGAATTCAAATCCAGTCAATGCACTGGTCATGTTCCATTTCCAGTTGATGGTGTGTGTGCAATCTGTGAAACATCAATGAACTATGAAGAAGCAAATTGAAATCAAAGAAATCAAACTTGACTTTGGTCTAATGTGGAAAGCTGCAAACTATCCATCAGATGGTTTCTTTCTGGTGTCATCACATGACAAGATTGATGGTGTTGAACCATTGCTGTTCTTTGTGAATCAAGTTTCTTTGACAGCACTTGCACTTGGAAGCTTTCAGAAAATGTCTGGACTTTTCACTGATGCTGATGACAAAGAAGTGATTCAGATTCAGCTTGATGAACTTCAAAAATAATTTATTAAAAAAATGAATGAACTAAAATGAAAGCACAAAACATTCCAGTGAACCAGCTTCACTTCCATGAATCAAATCCAAGATTCATCACTGATGACAAGTTCAAGAAGCTGTGTCAATCAATCATTGACTTTCCAGATATGCTGAACACCAGACCAATTGTTGCAGCCTATGAAGAAAGAATCATTGATGACAAACCAGTGCAACAGCTGGTGGTTCTTGGTGGAAACATGCGCTTGAAAGCATGTCTTGAAATTGGATTGAAAGATGTTCCAGTCATCATTGTGAAAGACTGGACTGAAGAACAGAAGAAAGAATTCATCATCAAAGACAATGTTGGATTTGGTGAATGGGATTTTGAAATGTTAGCAAATCAGTTTGACAATGACCAGCTGGTTGAATGGGGTCTTGATGTCTGGCAAACACCAGATGAAGATGATTCACCAGAAGAAAATCTTGGTGACAGAACAACACACAAAATCAGTCTTGAATTCACTGATGAACAGTTTCCAAAAGTGCTGGAAGCTTTTAACAAGCATGAAGGAACAAAGGAAAACACAATCATGAAATTGCTTGGTTTGTAGTTATAACAAAGAAGCATCATTCAAATATAACATCTTACATTTTCTTACATCATGGAATCAAAACAACCAACAATGTCAGACAATTCACTTCTGGATGCAAAGAAGAAAGCATTCATTGAAAACTTGCTGAAGTGCTTTGGAAATGTGTCACAAGCTGCACAGCTTTCTGGAATTCACAGACAGACATTTTATGACTGGAAAAACAATGATGAACAGTTTGAAGCAATCATTGCTGGAATCAAACCAGATGACTTTCTTGAAGCAAAGAAAGACTTCATTGAATCAAAGCTGATGTCATTGGTTGCAAAAGGAAATCCAGCAGCTGTCATCTTTGCAGCCAAAACAATTTGTCAAGACAGAGGTTATGTTGAAAGACAACAACTTGATGTCAAAAGCATTTCAGTGAACTGGCACGAAACAACAATCATTGATGCACAAGACCAAACAAATGAATCTGACAAAGAAACAATCAACAGCACTGAAATTTCTGAATGATGACATCACAACAGAAGTGTTGTTTGGTGGTGGTGCTGGTGGTGGAAAGTCAGCATTTGGTTGTTATTGGATTTTGAAGTGTGCAATCATGTTTCCATCAACAAGGTGGTTGATTGGTCGTGCTGTGCTGAAAACACTGAAGGAAACAACACTGGTCACATTGTTTGAAGTCATGAAGATGCAAGGTCTGGTTGAATCTGTTCACTACAAATTGAACAGCACCAGTTCCACTGTCAATCTTTGGAATGGTTCACAGATTCTTTTGAAAGACCTTTTTCAATATCCATCAGACTTGAACTTTGATGAACTTGGTTCACTTGAAATCACTGGTGTGTTTGTTGATGAAGCAAACCAAATCAGTGAAAAGTGCAAGAACATCTTGAAGTCAAGAATCAGATTCAAGCTGGATGAATTCAATTTGATTCCTAAAATTTTATACACTTGCAATCCAGCAAAGAATTGGACATATCAACAATTCTACACACCACACAAAGAAGGAAAGCTTGACCCAAAAAAGAAATTCATTCAGTCACTTGTTGGTGACAATCCACACATTTCCAGACACTACATTGAAAACTTGAAAACACTTGACAATGTGTCAAGGGAAAGATTGCTGTTTGGAAATTGGGAATTTGACAATGACCCATCAAAACTGATTGAATTTGAATCAATCATGAACATCTTCACCAATGAACATGTTCTTGCTGGAAAGAAATTCATCACATGTGATGTTGCACGATATGGGAATGACAGCACCACAATTCTGGTCTGGTATGGTTTTCAAGTTATAAGTTTTTATATTCTGAAGAAATCAAGCACCACTGACACAGCTGAAAGAATCAAAGAACTGGCAAAGCTTCACAGCATTCCAATGTCACAAATTGTCTGTGATGAAGATGGTGTTGGTGGTGGTCTGGTTGACCAGCTGAAGTGCAAAGGTTTCTTGAATGGAAGCAAACCATTGAATGATGAACAGTTCATCAATCTAAAGTCACAATGTTATTTCAAGCTATCTGATGCAATCAATGCAAACAGAATTTCATGGATTGACATTGATATTGTCACCAGACAGAAGCTGATTGAAGAACTGGAACAAGTGAAAAGGAAAGATGTTGACAAAGATGGAAAACTTGCAGTGATTCCAAAAGACAAAATCAAAGAATTGATTGGAAGGTCACCAGACATTTCAGATGCAATGATGATGAGAATGTTTTTTGAACTTGCACCATCAACAACAATCAGAAGCAAAAGCTTTGGTTCTTAATTTAAAAACTTATATTTGCAATCAAAGATTGTCATGTTGTTTGCTGGTCACATGTCGGAGTGTGACCAGCTTTTTTCAGTACTTAAAAAAATATAACCTTAATTTTTAAACTAAATTTGAATGATAAATTTTCTTTATTCCAAAGATGGTGTTGAAACAAAAGTTTCAGTTCCATCAAACTGGTCAGAAGTTACATTTGACAAATATGTTGAACTGGTCAATGGTGATGAAGGAAAGATTGAAAATGTCATCAGCATTCTGTCTGGTGTTCCATTGCTGGACATCATCAACATAAGTGCTGATGAATTCATTGTTCTTTCAAAAGTTTGTTTTTTTGTTTTTGACAGAACTGAAATCATCAATCATGTTCAGACACCAGATGGATTTGAAGAATGGAACATTGGTGATGAATCATGGTCAAAGCTGGAACAAGCAAAGACAGCAATCAATCTTTGTTCACCACAACCAATCACTGGAATGGTGAAAGATGAAAATGATGTTGAAGTCTTGACAGTAATTGACCACACACCAGCAAAAGATTCAATCAATTCAGCAAAAGAAATTGTGAAAATCTACACTGGAAAAGATATTGGTCAGCTTCCAGTTCTTGAAGCAATTGGACAAGCAAATTTTTTTTTGTGCAAATGTTTGACTTTTTTGACAGATTCAAACGATTGAACGAAAAAGAAGTGACAGACCTTGAAGAATCAGCTGGAATTGAAGTGTTTGACAAATATGGTTTCTTCAACACTGTTTATGCACTTGCTGAAGGTGATGTTTTGAAGTTTGACAAGATTCTTGAAACACCAGCTGAAACAATCTTCATGACATTGATGTTTGAAAAAGAAAAAAGAAAATTTGAAAAGAACTTAAAAAACATTTATCAACAACATCATGACTTATCAAAGCATCATTGACCTTTTAAGAAACACAGCTTATTTTGTGAATCCAACTGGAATCTTCATGAATGCAAGAAGAACTGATGGTTCACTTGAATATCCAAAAACATTTCCACAAATACATCTTTACCCATTAAGGGAAACAGTTGACATCAACACATCAAATGTCACAGCTGAAGTTCTTCTTATGTTCTGGCAGCAAGACAGCACTGATTCAACCAATGAAGAACGTGAAGCAATCATTGCACAGATGGACACACTGTCAACAAACTTTCTTTTGTTGTTGAATGCTGAAGATGGTGTGAACATTTCCAATGCAAGAAAGACACCAGAATTCAGACAACTTGCTGGAACTGTTTCTGGCTATGGTCTTGCATTCACATTGTCTGGAAAGATTTCATGTTTTCCAGACCCATTGTTTTTGGGAACTGAATCTGGAAATGTTTTTATCACTGAATTTGAAAATGTAATATTAATAGAATAACCATGCCAAATGTAAAAATTTCACAGCTTGATGAAGTTCTGTTTGCAGACCTTCAACCATCAGACCTTCTTGTTGTCACACGTGCTGGTGTGAACAATTATAAAATGACCATGCAAGAACTTTTGTCTGGTCTTGTTGCACCAATCTATGTTGCACAAACAGTCTTTGTTGATTCACTTTATGGTGATGATTCAACAGCACTAAGAGAAAGACAAGACAAACCATTTCAGTCTGTTGATGCAGCTGTTTTGGCTGCACAATATGGTGACACAATAAAGCTTCGTGCTGGTCAGCACTACATCTTCACCAGTGTTGGAAAAGATGGAATCAAGATTGATGGTGAAACTGGTTCTGAAGTTTATTGCTTCACAACACTGATGAACTTTGACACAACCATTGGTGGTGAAACATTGACCACACCATTTGCATGGACTGGTCACACCAGAATCATGCAATGCACTGGAAATTTAATCAATGTGAAATCAAATCCATCAGCAAACATTCTTCTTGAATTTGACAGTGTTCAAGTGAACAACATTTCAAATGGAATTCTTGCACAAGATGGAACAATCTTCTTGAAGATTCGTGAAAATTACACTTGTGCTGGAAGGAATTTCAGCACAAGGTTGACTGGAAAGATATTTGCTGACATTGGTGGTGATTGCACTGGAACTTTTGCAAATGCTTCAAATGGTGTTTTCTGGATTTCTGGAACTTCTTGGAGTGGACAAGCTAACATCAAAGCAAAGTCATTTGTGATTCCATCAAATGTTGTTGGTGGTTTCAGCTGTCACATCTATTGTGACAATCTTGTTGGATTCAACTTGAACATTGAACTTGATGAACTGATTGACACAAGCAATGTTGCACAACCAGCAATCAGAATCAACAATGCTTTCACCAATACTGGTGCAAAAATCAACATCAGAATAAAAAAGACACAAACAACCAGACCTTTGTTCAACATTCAGAATGCTAAGGCTGATGTCACACTTCAAGTTGATGAAGGTGTTTCATCTGGAACAAGCACTGTTGTTGCTGGATTGCTGAAGCTGAAGAATTCACTTGTGAAGAACACAACTGTGATTCCAGTTTCTGTTTCTGGTGGAACACTTTCATTGATGTCAACAACAGTTGTGTCAGATGGTGCAGCAACAACAATCAACAATGCTGGTGGTTCAGTTCTGTCTGAAGGTAGCAAAGGAAATGTTGCACCAATTGGAATCATCACTGGAAACTTTTATGTCAATCCACTTTATACAAATTAAATATGCACCAGATAATCATTTTTAGCACACCAGAAGCACAAGTCACCATCAATGGTGCTGGTGTTCCTTATGTGAATGCAACAATCACATTGACACCAAATGAAGCTTCAACACAGATTGAAGTCGGATTGTTCACACATCTTGCAAACAAACCAGTGATTGCAAATGTCACTTCAACATTTCAAGAAGTTGTTGTGAATCCAGAAACAGAACCAGACATCATTGATGCAAGTTGCTGTGATGGAATGATTTTGATTCTGTTTAAAGCTGGATTTGAAATTGTTGTTGTTGGATTTGAAGAAGAACCAAAGAAGATTTCAAAATAAATGGACACAACACTGTTTGAAGCACAAGCGATTCGTGAATTTTCTGAAGCATACATTTCAGAATTCAAGAAAGCTATTGAAACACAAAAAGTTTCAAGACAGTCTGTGTCAAAAGGTGCATTCAAATCAACAGTGAACAACACTGGTCAACTTGCAAACAGTGGTGAATGGAATTTCACTGGTGCAACAATTGAAATTTCTGTCAATTCATACATCAGATATGTTCTTTATGGTCGTGGTGCTGATGCAAAAAGACCACCAATCACTGAAATTGAAAGATGGATGCAAGAACGTGGAATTGTTGGTGTGTCACCTTTTGCAATTGCTAATTCAATGGCAAAAAAAGGAAACAGCATCTTTCAGTCAACTGGTGGACAACCAAATGAATTGCTTGAAGGAATTCCACTTGATGAACTATTGAATGAACTTGGTGAAAAACTTGCTGTGAATTTAGCAAATGAAGCTGAAACAAAAATGCTTTCACAATTTATAAACATTGAACAACTGAATATTGAAATATGAGTTTGACAGTCTTGCATCCATCTGACCAATTGTGGTATTCTGCACACCAACCAATCAACTTTGGATTGAATCAACCATTTTATGTTCAAGGCTATCAGACAGCAACTGATGATGGATTTGGAAAAACAGTTTTCAGATTGTCTGGTCTTGTTCCATATCCATTCCCAGAATTCACAAAAAAGTTTTGGGTTGAAGCTGGAATTTATTCTGGATTTCACAATGTGATTTCTTATGATGCAATAAATTTTGACATCTACACTGACACACCATTTGTTGGTGCAGACCCAGTGTTTCCAGCATTGCAGCGGTTGTTTTATTGTGTCATTCCTTTTGGGTATCGTCTTTATTATGGCTATCCATCACCAACAAATTTCATTGACATCAAAGCTTTTCACAAATATGATGCAACAGCTTTTGTGAATGTTGGTGAACTTCTGAAGAACACATTCAGCATCTTTCCACCAGTGACTGGATTTGATGAAAACATGTACACATATTTTCAAATTGACATCATTCCACTTGATGAAACAATTGATTTCTTGAATCTTTATTCATTGACAATTCCATTGTTCACTGGATGGATTTATACGACAGAAATTTATTATGCTTTGAATTCTGCAATTCCACATTCAAGACTTCAGAACTTAGTTGCAAACAACAAATTCATTGCTGAAGTTGAACCAATCTTTTTTGGTGACTGTTGCAATGTATTAACAAAAATAATCACAAACAGAGCATTCAACATTTTTGCATGTCCAGATGGAACACCATTTGGAATTGGTGCAATGATTGTTGAAGAAACACTTCAAGTCGGTTAAATTATGGCATCATTCACCATCAATCAATTTCAAAGCTTTACATTCAGTTATGTGAATGCGACAGCTGGTCTTTATATTCAGAATGTTCCAGACAACATTGGATTGACAAACAACTTTGATGGAACTTATTCTTTCCAAGTTGATGTTGCTGGTGCAGCTGGAATCACAAACTTTGCTGTGATGAATGCTTTGAATGTTCAAGTGGACACAATTACATTGACAGTCATTGCAAAAGTTCCAGATGAAGTTCACAATCTTTGTCTTGCTGACATCAACCAGCTGTTTCCACTTCCAGCACCACCATCTGGTGCATGGGTTTTCAGTGGTTCATTTTATCCAGATTATATTTCACTACTTCCATTTGGATTTGGAATTGTTGCTGTGTCAATTGCTGGTCAAGTGACAACATTGAACTTGATGTTCCAGACAACAACCAATCCACTTTCTGAAACATACCTTGTCCAGATTGTGATTTCATCATGTTTGACAGAATACAATTTTTGTTCACCATATCGAATTCCAGTTCTGTGGTTGAATCCAGCTGGTGGTTGGTCATCTTATTGCTTCAAAGGAAGGAAAACATTTGGTGTGACCATTGGTGATTCAAGACAATTCAAAACAACAAATAGAATTGAAAAACACTATTCACGGTCAAGAATTTATGACACCATTGGTGTCTTGTCTGGTGAAATTCCAGTTTCACATGCTGCATTCTTGAAGTCACTTAAATATTCAATTCAAGCTTATGTCATCACAACTGTTGGCTATTTGCCAATGTTATTGGATGAAAAAGATTTTGTGCTTTATGAAGAAGGAAATGGATTGATGACATACAATTTGAATCTGAAACTTGCAACTGAAATAAACATTCAAACACAATAAATGACAGAAATCTTCATAAATGGAAAAGCGATTGACCTAAATGATGAAACAATTGTTCTTTCATTTGGTGTCAACAATTTGTTTTCAATTGAAAGCACACAAGGTGTCTATTCAAACACATTCAAGATTCCAGCAACACACAAAAACAATCTTGCTTTTGGAATTTCAAACAATATTCTTTCAGCATCAAACATTCCATTTGAATCACTTTCATGTGAAATCTATGTGAACGGATTGATTGCTGTTGCTGGAATTGCACAGATTCAATCAGCATCCAGATTTGAATATGAAATTTTGATTGTTGCTGGAAATGGAAACTGGATTGACAAACTTCAAGACTTGAATTTGCAAAGTGTTCTTTTCAGTTGTGAATTCACACAATTCTGGAAAGAATCAACTGTGACTGGAAGCCGTTCAAATATCTGGTCAGATGTTTTTATTTATCCTAACATTGATTATGGAAATTTATTCTTTTTAGCTGGAAGCAATGTTGACTGGAATGAATTGCTTCCATCAATTTATTGCAAATTCTTATTGAAGAAAATTTTCAATGACATAGGCTACAACATCAACAGTGACTGGTTTGACAACAACACAACATTTCAAAAACAAATCATTCCATTCAGTGCAAGGTTTCAAAGAAGCACAGACACTTCACTTCGTGACCAATTGAAATCAACAGCATCAGCTGACTTTTCACCACCATCAAATTTGTTTGCACCAAATGGTGACAAGTTTCACATCATGAACACAAATGAAACATCTTGCTATCCCTATGTGAACCAAGTGAAATGGATTGACCCATTTTCAATTCCATTCTTTGACATCAATGCTGGAAAGTGTTGGTTGTTTATGGATTCAGCTTTTGTCAAATTCAAGTATGACATCACAGTTGACAGACAATTCAACACAGCATCATTTGACTATTCACAAATTCTTTACTATGACCATGCTGGAAATCAACAGTATTTTCAAATTTATGACTTGATGTCACAACCTATTGGAATATACAATTTTCAAGGTGAAGTGACACTTCCAATTGGTCGTGGTGCTGTTGCTTTTGGAACTGAAACCAATGCAATCTGGAAAGCTGGAAGCACTATTGAAATAACTGGATTTGAATTGTCATCTGATTCTGGTGCTTTGGACATTAACACAGTTTTCAATTGGGTTGAACTTGGTGCAACACTTCCAGACATGGCTGTGACTGATTTCATCTTGACACTTGCAAACCAATATGGATTGATATTCCAAGAAAGTGCAAACACAAACACAATTGAAATCTTTCAATTTTCTGATGTCATCAACAATTTGACAAATCCAAAAGACTGGTCAAACAAACTTGACTTGTCAGATGAACCAGTCATCACATTTGAAGTTGACAGCTATGCAAAAAAGAATTTCTTTCAATATGCACCAGACACAGTTGATGAATATTTGACCAGACAACCTTTGCTTGGTCGTGCATCACTTGACATCAATCAAGCAAATCTGATTGCTGAACAAGTTCTTTTTGAATCTGTGTTTTCAGCTTCAGTCAGATTGCTTTCCTATTCTGGAACAATTGAATTGTTTTATATTCCAGTCTATGAAGGTACTGGAACAAATGATGTGAATGCAAGAATTGCTTGTGTTGAACAAGACACTTCAGCATTGTTGACAATTCAACCATCTGGATTCTTCACAAATCCACAACCAAATGTGTTCTTCAAAGATTTGGAATTTGGTCAGCTATTGCCCAAATACTATCCACTATATTCACAGATTCTGAACAACATGAAATCAGTCAAGTGTCTGATTAAGTTGAATTCAGTTGATGTGAACACAATCAATTTCAAAGAACCAATCTGGATTGATTTCTTTGGTGCATATTTTTATTTGAATCTGATTGACCAATTCAATCTGACCACACAAGACAGCACACCAGTTGAACTTATACTTTTAAGAAATTAATTTATGGCATCGGAAAACATAAAAAAAGAAGTCATTGTCAGTCTGAAGCTTGACACCAGCAATCTTGAAAAGGAACAAAAAAATATTGCTTCCAGATTGATTGATGTGAAAGAACAAGTGAAAAGCTTGAACAAAGAACTTTCAAAAGAAACAAATCCACAAGCACGTGAAAAGTTAAAGACACAGCTTTTCGATATTCAGAAAGAACAGAAACAACTTGTTGCAAGACAGAAAGAAGTCAACAAAGAACTTGAAACGAATGCAAAGATTGTCAACAGCAATGTTGGTTCAAACAATCAGCTTCGTGCTTTGCTTTCAAAGTTGACAGCTGAACTGAATGCACTTGGTGAAGGTGAAAGACAGACAACTGAAAAAGGAAAACAACTTGCACAAACTGTTCTTGAAATCACTGACCAGTTGAAAGCAAATGAATCAGCTGTTGGTGACAACAGAAGGAATGTTGGAAACTACACAAAGATTGAACTTGCTGAATTGATTGCTGCACTGAAGAAAGAAAATCAAAGTCTTGAACAAGTTCAGCAAACAACACAGAACAACATCAAGAAGGGAATTGGATTCAATGATGTGACAAAAGATGGAACAGTTGTCACAAAGGGATTCACCAATTCATTGAATCAAGAAAACAAAGCATTGATGACCAATGAACAGGTCTATGAATCAGCAACAAATCAGATTGCTGCAAACAATGCTGAAATTGAAAATCTGGAAAGAACCATGATTGGATTCACAACCAATGTGAACAAAGGTTCAGAAGGTGCTGTTCAATATGAAAACAATCTTGCTGGTTTGACACAGAAAGTTTCTGATTTGAAAAAGCAACTTGCAACACAAGAAATTGGAAGTGAAACTTTTGAAAAGACAAACAAAGCAATCAAAGACACTGAATTTCAGATTCAGAAAGTTCAAGGAAAGGTAGATGAATTTGGAAACAAAGAACCAAAGAACCTTGTCAAAAAATCTTATGATGACCTTGCTGATGCAACAGCTGGTGTTGTCGGTGGAATTCAACTTGCTGAAATTGCTTTTGGAAAGTCAAATTCAACAGCTGAAGCACAAGCAAGAATCTTGAAACTTGTTGCAGTTCAACAAGCTGTTGTGAATGTTGCAAAGTCTGTTGGTGCTGTCAATGATTTGAAACAAGTTGCAATTGAAAAGTTGAAAATACTTCAAATGAAGAACTTCACAGCCGCATCAATAGCCAATGCACAAGCAACTGGAACAATGTCTGTTGCACAAAAAGTCTATGCACAAGTTGTTGGAAAGTCAACTGGAAGCATGAAAGCTTTCAAACTTGCACTTGCTGGAACTGGAATTGGTGCTGTTGTCATTCTTCTTTCTGAATTGATTTTCAATTTTGATGCTGTTTCAAAAGTGGTGAACAGAACAGTGAACAGAATCAAAGACTTTTCAGCAAATGTTTCAAATGGGAATAAAGTTGTGAAGTCATTGCTTGACATTCTTCTTCTGTTTGCTTCACCATTAGTCACAATCATTCGTTTGATTTCTGATTTTGAAGGAACAGTGAAAGAAGTTCAAACAGCTGTTCTTGACCTTGCAAATCGTGTGAAAGACTTGACATCAGACATTCCAATTCTTGGTGATGTTGTGAAGTTCTTTGTTGGAAATCTTGAAGCAGTTATAAAAACAGCAAATCAAGTTGCAACCTCACTTGGTCTGATGGGGAAAAAGAAATTCAAAACAGACATTGAAGAACTTGGAAAATTTTATGACAGTTTCAAATATCAACTTGAACAATCACAAGTTGCATTGAAGAATCAAATTGCATTGCTTCAAGCTTCTGGAAATAAGTCACAGCAAGTTGCAAAACTTCAACGTGAACTGTTGAAACAAAACATTGAAGCTGAAAGACGTGCTTTTGAAGTTGCTGAAGAAATAAGAAAGAAAACAAAAATCAGTGTTGACCAGTTGACTGGTGACCAAGAAAAAGCTTACAATGACAGAAAGAATGCTTTCATTCAAGCACAGCAAGACCTTGCAATCTTTGAAGAACAAGAAAGACAGAAATCAATTGAAAGAACCAAGACAAGAAATGCAACAATTCTTGATTTGACAAATGAACTGAACAGACTTCGCATCAGCTTAGAAAAAAATGAATTTGAAAGAAGAAGGAAAGAAATTGAACAAGGTCTGATTGAAGAAAGACAAGCATCAGCACAAAGAATCAAAGACCTTCAAGCTGATGGAATTGATGTCACACTAATAAAGCAACAAGAAAAAGAAAGAATTCTTTTGCTTGAAGAAATTGCTTTGAGAAATCTGGAAGTAATTAAACAAGATGAATTGAAGCTGATTGAAGAAACTTCAATGGAAGCACAAGAAATCAAAAAAGACCAGATTGCAAATGACTATCAAGCACAACTTGAACTGTTGACACAATCACTGGTTCTTGAAGAAAAGTTTCAAGGTCTGGTGACAAAATCAACAGCAATCAATGAACAGGAAAGAAGGGATGAACAAAAGAAATCAGAAATTCAAAGACTTGAAAACTTAAAAAATTTCTATACAAAAGCACTTGAACTTGCAAAGCAATTTGCATTGACAGATAACATCATTGACCCAGAAGAAAAGAAAAGAATTGATGAACTTGCAACAGCTTTGAATGGTGTTGAAATTGAAATCAATGCAATTCAAAAGAAAGCTTCTGAAGGTTTGATTCCAAAAGACTTTGCAGAAAAAGCAAACTTTGCAATTGACCAGTTGAAAGAAGTTTTTGGAAGTCTTGCTGATGCTGTTTCCAATTCTTTTTCCAATGCTTCAAAAGAAGTTGATGCTGTGACAAACAAGCAAATCAAATCAATTCAACAAACAACACTGACTGAACTTCAAAAAGAAGAACAGATTCAGAAAGCACAAGAAGAAGGTGCAAAGAAAAAATATGAACTTGATGTTGAAGCTTTTAAATTCAAACAAGCAATTGACATTGCAAGTGCTGTTGCTAATTTAGCACAAGGAATCATTGCAATATTTGCAACACCAGACCCAACACTTGGAGTGTTGTCTGGAATTCGTGCTGGAATTTTGGCTGCAACTGGTGCGGCACAAATTGGAATCATTGCTTCACAACAACCACCACCACCACCATTTGAAAAAGGTGGTTATACTGGTGAAGGAAATCCAAGAACAGTGTCAACAAAGCTTGGAAAAAAACCATATCAATATCATGCTGATGAATATGTTGTCCCATCTAAGGTGCTAAGAACACCACATGGTTCAGCACTTGTTGGAAAACTGGAAGCAATGCGATTGAATAAAATTGGAAGTCTTGGAATGTCTGGATTTGCTGATGGTGGACTTGCATCAAGTCAAATCAATGCTGGTGTTGTGAATTCACTTGACATTGAAATTCTATCATCAAAGTTGTTGAATGGAATTGAAGGAATTCAACCAGTTGTTCTGGTGTCTGACATCAATCGTGTTCAAAATAATGTGAAGAATGCACAAGTCAGGTCATCACTTTAGTTTTATTTCACCATCAACATATTTGATGACCAGCTTTCTGATGACTTCAGTTGTGTGTTTCCCTTTTCCAAATTGCTTTTCAACTTTTGCATCAAACTTTTCTTTCAGTTCTGGACTGATGTAGCCTTTTAATTGTTTTTGGTCTGACATTATGGTGCATGTTTTTAATTTTCAGTACTAACATTAGAAAATCAAATTTAAACAATTTAGCTTTGTTCATCAAATCATTTGAATCAAATATAAATTCTTAGATGTCAAAAGCAAAACTTGTAATTGATGGAATAATTGGTGAAGCTGACCCAATGCTGACAGCATTTGGTGTTCCAGATTCAACAATTTCCAGTCAGTATGTTGCAAAGTTTCTTGAAGACAATGATGAAGCAGACACAATTGAAGTTGAAATTCGTTCAAATGGTGGTTCTGTTTCACATGGCTTTGACATTTATGACCAGCTTGTAAATTCTGGAAAGACAATCATCACAAAGGGATATAGAGTGAACAGCATTGCAACTGTTATTTTTTTAGCTGGTTCAAAAAGATTGCTTTCAAAGAATGCTGAATTCATCATTCACAATCCAAGACTGTCTGGTGATGCACTGAATGGAATGGTCTTGACAGCTGATGCACTTGAACAATTGACAATTGAAATGCAACAATCTGAAGATAAGATGTTCAATTTCTATGCAACAAAATTGAAGCTGAATGATTCTGAAAAAGTGAAGCTTAGTGAACTGATGTCAGTGGATTCTGATTTGGGTGCAGATGAAGCAATCAGATTTGGATTTGCAACTGGTTATCTTGAAAGCAACAGCAACAAATCAAAAGCATCAATTGCTGAAATGATAATGGCTTATAATAAACAAAAATCAAATAAAAATTCAAACATGGATTCTGTAAAAGTTGAAGAAAAAATCACTGGTCTTGAAAAGTCAGTTGCAAAAATACTTGCACTATTCACCACAAAAAAGAAAGCTGAAATTGTTGCTGATGCAACACCACTTGAAGATGGTTCAAACATCTATCATGAAGGTGAACTTGAAGTTGGAAAAGCTGTGTTCACTGATGAAGCAATGACAATTCCAGCACCAGATGGTGACCACAAGTTGCAAGATGGAAATGTGATGTCTGTTGCTGGTGGAATGGTGACAGCAATTGTTGTTGTTGAACCAGATGCTGAAGTGACAGCATTGAAAGCAAAGGTTGCTGAATTGGAAGGAAAGCTTTCTGATGTTGAAGCTGAAAAGAAAGTTGCAGTTGAAGCAAATGTTGAAGCTGAAAAAGCTGTGAAGTTGATTTCAGATGAATTGACAGCTGTGAAAAAGATTGTGATTGGTTCAAAAGCTGATGACAAGAAGAAAGCTGTTGTGACTTCTGATGAAAATGCACCAGACTGGAAAAAGAAATTGAACAGAATTCGTGAAAATCGTGCAAAGTAATGGCAGCGGCAAAATATAAAATCAAAGAAGGTGTTGTTTTCAAACCTTATGGTGAAAGAAGTTCAATCACCAATGAAAACTTGACTGATGCAATTGCAGAAATGTTCATTGCAAAAGATGAAACACTTCTTGGAAAGATATTTGAAAAGGTATCTGGAAAGAAGGAAGAAATCAAAGAAGTAAAAAAGAAAAAATAAATTTAAAAATCAAACAAAAAATAGAAAAATGGCTGGAATTGCTTATTCACCGATTGAATTCACTGGAACATATTTTGAAGAAATCTTCATGGAAGTTCTTCACCAGAATGAAACTGTTTCACAAAACAAAGTCAGATTAATCACTGACATCAAAGCACAAACAATCATCACTGAAATGAATGTTGATGTGACCTTACAAGCTTACACTTGTGCTGCACCAGTTGCTGGTGGTTCTATTGACATCAATGATGCAATTCTTGCACCATGTAAGCAAATGTCTTACAATGAATTTTGTCCAGATGATTTGAGGTTTTCAAGATTCAGCACACAGATGCGTTCTGGTGCTTGGGAAATCATGCCAGAAGAATGGCTTCGCATTGTTATGGAAACTTATGGAACAAAAACTTCCAGACTGATTGAACAGAACTTTTGGAATGGTGCAAGTGCAGCAACCAAAGCAGCTGTTGCATTGTTGCCAGTAGGACCAAATTTAACAGCTGAAGAAAAAGCTTATGTTGCAGCTGCACCATTGACACTTTGTGATGGTATCACCACTTATTTAATTTACAATCGTGGTGCTGTTGGAAATTCAATTGATGTTGCTGGTGTTGCAATTACATCAATAAACATTTGGGATGAATACAAAAGAATCTATTCAGCAATTCCAAACGTGTTGCTTCAATCATCAAACATTGGTGATGTGAGAATTTTTGCACCAGAAAGTCATCTTCAATTGATTCAAATTTATAACACCGACCAACTTTATCGTGACAAATTCAGTGTTGATGCACAAGGCAATTTCTATTTCTTAGGTGTTCGCATCATGTTTGTTCCATTAGCTGAAAACACAATGACAGCTGGAAGATGGTCTGACTATCTTCTTGGAACTGATTTGACTTCTGACTTCAGCTATGTGAAAGTTGATGTTGTTCAGAACAATGCTGACACAAGATTCATCAAGCAAGTGTTCACAAGTGCAGCGGCTGTGACTGTTCAAACACAGAAAGTGAACTATGTTGGTTAATTTTTAGAAATCAAAAAATAAAAATATAAAAATGGCAAGTTGTAATTTTTTAACCAGAAATTTAATTCCATCATGTGAAGCTCTACAAGCTGTTGGTGGTGTGAATTTATTGATTCGTGTTGGTCAATTAGATGACATTGACACAATCACCTTTGGTGCTGATGGTGAAATTTTGACCTTCAGTTTGTTGACTGGAAAATCATTGAAAGCTTTTTCTGGAAAGAAAGAAAAACATCAAGGAACTTATGAATTGACAGCTGGTGAAACAGTGAATCTTTTCAATCAATCAGTGATTCTTGCACTTTATTTCAGAAGTGCAGCTGAAAGAAGTGCTGTTGATGAATTGGTGAATTCAGAAAACATGTTTGCTTTTGTTCAGACAAATGATGGTGTGATTGAAGCTTATGGAATTTCCAACAAACCATTGCTTGACTTTGCTTCATTTGGTCTTGAAGCAACAGCTGGAACTGGAAATGGAACTGGTGTGTTAATTAATGACGACAAAGTTTATCGTGTGACACTATCTGGAAATGTTCCAAACCTTCCAATGAATTACAAACCAGCTGACACACTGGCAAACAATTTGATTGGATTGGATGCAATTACCTATCCAAATTTAGCACCATAAAAAAATGGAAGTTTATGCAAGTGGTGACTTGAAGAAAAAGGTTGAACTTTTACTTGAAGTTCCACTTGCAAAACTTTTAACTGACACCAGAATCATTGACATGTTTGCTGAAGTGTTCACCTTTCAAGGGAAACCAGCACAGTTGTGCAGAACATGTCAAAGTGATAGACAATTTGCATACAGAAAACTTCAAACATATTTGAAAGATGGAATCACAGAACTATAAATTGAAAATTGAAGGTGTTCAAATCTTCACCAGAAAGTTTGGTCTTGTGACTGAAGCAAATTTCACAGATGAAATTGGTGAATATCTTTTCAAGTCTGGTCAATATGAGAAAGTTATTGAAAAGGTTGAAGTATCAATTGAAACAGATGCAAAAGAAACTAAAACCACCACACCACACAACAAAAAAAAATTGAAACATGGGTCTGAAAAGTCAACTGGTCAAGCTAATTGAAGCAGTAATTCCAGACAATTCAATCAACAAATCTGATGGTGTCATAAATTACGGATTCAAAAACCTTTTGCCACAAGAATTGTTGAAGGTTGTTTCAGATTCTGGAACAGCAACTTCTTGCATGGCACAACTATCAGCATTCATTCAAGCTGATGGATTCACAAAAGACAATGAAAATCTGAAGAAGGTCAATCCAGACCAGACAGCAAAAGACCTTCTTGCTGAAGCTTCATACTATCAAGCAATGTTCAATGGATTTGCATTTCACATCTTGTTTGCACTTGATGGAAGTGTTGGTGAAGTCACATTGCTTCCATTTCAGAAAGTCAGAAAGACTGATGATGGAAATTTTGTGTACAATGAAACACTTGGAAACAAAGAATTCAAGAAAGAAAAAAATATTCGATACAAAGTTTTCAATCCAAATCTGACACCAGAAGAAAGACTGAAAGAAATCAAGAAAGACATTCAGACACATGGAACACAGCGTGGTGAATTGCTTTATTCTTATACACTTTCACCCTATTCACAACACTATCCAGTGCCACAATATTATGCTGGACTTGATGACATCAGAAGTGATGCTGGTTTGATGCGCTTGGAATTCAGAAACATCAACAGAGGTTTCAGACCAAATGTCATCATTGCAACTGTTGGTGAAATTGATGACAAGCAAATTGATTCAACAACTGGTTTGACAGATGCACAACAGTTTGACAAAAATCTTCTTGCATTCACTGGTGAAGATGCTGCAACAGTTCTTCATCTTCAGTCACCAACAAAAGAAGGACTTCCAGAAGTCACACAGTTTCCACTTGCTGACTTGCTTGATGGTGTTGACAAAGCAACAGACAGGGTTGCAAGAAAAGTTTGCAGACACATCGGTGTTCCACCAGTGCTTGTTGGTTTGTCTATGCCAGAAGGACTTGGAAACACACAAGCAATTGCAAACAACATGAAGCTGTTCAATCATTCAATTGTGAATGACCAGAATCTTTTGTCATCAGCATTCAGGATGATGTTTCCAAAAGATGCAGCTGGAAATCCACTTGACTGGACAATCACCACATTGAACATCATTGATTTCATTCCAGCTGAAATTCTTGCTGTGCTGACCAATGATGAAAAAAGAATCATCGGTGGCTTTGATGCACTTCCAAAGACTGACACTGGTGGTGGTGTGTCACTTGCTGAAACACTTGGTGTTGGTGGAACACAATCACTTCAATCAGTGTTGACTGATGCTGTGTTGTTACCACAACAGAAAGTTCAAATCTTGATTATTTTGTTTAATTTAGCAGAAGAAAAAGCAAACCTTATGGTCTTTGGTGGACAACCACCAGCACCACCAACACCACCACAATAATGCTGATAAATAAAATTGACATACAACAATTAACACAGTTCACACAGAACATTGAAGACAGAATTTTCAATCACAACATTCTGGATGCACAAGAATTTGATTTGAAGCCAGTCATTGGAAACAATATGTTCAATGCTTTGATTCTTGCTGCACCAAATGGATATGCTGATTGGAATGCTTTGACAGTTTATGCTGTGAATGATTTGGTTGTTGATGGTTCTTCAGTTTATATTGCTATCAATGCAAACACTGGAAGTCAACCATCATTGAATCCAGCTGACTGGTCAGTGAATCAACTTGGAACATTCTTCTTGAACTTCTTGAAACCATTCTTGGTGTTTGTTAGTTATGGAAATTTTTTGTTGTGGGCTGGAACAAACTTGACACAATATGGAATTGTTCAAATTGATGAAGACACTTCAGAACAAATCACTGACCAAAGACGTGCTGAATTGATTGCAAATGTTTCAAAGAAAGCAAATGTCTGGTTGTCCAGATTGAAAAGAAGAATGTGTGAAGTGAATGACACTTTTGATGCTGTGAACTATTCACAGACTGATGGAAACTTCAAGGTGAATCCAAGAAAAACTTTTAACATCAGACCAGTTGGTGTTCCAAATATCATCAACAACTTACCAAACAATCAAAGACCAATAAATCAAACAGAAGAAGATTTTTATGGCAATTAAATCAGATGCAGAACTAAAACAATATTTTTTAACTGGTAATGTTCCAACAGAACAACAGTTCCACAATTTTATTGATTCCAAAGTGAATGTTGGTTCACCACCAGTTGGAATGACCATTGGTGGTGCTGTATCTGGTGGAACAATTGGTTCATTCTTGTTTGTTGGTGCAGCCGCTGCACTTGAACAAGACAATGCAAATTTGTACTATGATTTTGTGAACAAAAGAATTGGTCTTGGAACAGTTGCACCAATTGCACGTGTGAACATGAAAGGTGACACCAATGCTGATGCAAAGCCATTGCAAGTGATATTTGAAAGACCAGCTGGTGTCTATAATAGTAGTACAAACTGGATGTCTTTAAGTGCTGTCGGTGGTGCTGTGACTGTTGGAACATTTGCACTTGCACAGCAATCGGTTGGACAAGGAACAAGATGGAACTGGACTGTGACAAACAATGCAACATTGACACCAGCAACAGAAGCAATGCGACTTTCACAAAGCAAACAGCTTTCAATTGGAAATCAGATTCTTGATGGTGCTGTTGTTGATGTATTTTCAAAAGGTGCATTGTCAACAGACCTTGCAATTCGTGTCAGAAACAGTGCAAACACACAAGATGATTTTGTTGTGACTGGAACTGGTCAGACAAAAATTGGAAGCACTGGTGCTTTGTTGTCACCTTCAGCACTTTGCCAGATGGATTCAACAACACGTGGTGTTTTGTTTCCAAGAATGACCACAGTTCAAAGAAATGCAATTGCTGCACCAGCACTTGGTTTGTTTGTTTTTAATACAACAACAAATCAATTGAACATGTGGAATGGTGCAGCTTGGAGAAGATATATTGACCTACCATAAAAATAAATAATAATTAAAAAATAAAATCATGGCTTTACAAATTTGTGCAACAGCTGAAAAGAAAATCATCATCAATGGAACAACAGTTGAAATTCCATCTGTTTATAATAGACTGGAATTTGTTGCACGTGCTGATGGAAAGACAATGGAAGTTGCTGGAATCTTATTTCAAGATGAAGATTTCTATAATAGACAAGAACCAATAGCTTGTGATGTTGTGAATCAGAATCTGAATGTCACACTTGCTAAAGGTGAAATTCAAGATTTGAAGATGGCTGAAAAGTATGCTGCAAAAGCTTATGAAGAAGCTGGATATATTGTTAATATTGTATAAATGAAACAAAAATAAAATCATGTTGAAATTGAAAACATTGCTTGTGATAAAAATGAACATCATCACACTTGCATTGACCTATCTTCTTGCATTCTTGTCACCAATAAAATGGTTCATGATTGCTGTTGGATTTTTTGTTGTTGCAGACCTTGTGACTGGAATTCTTGCAGCAAAAAAATCTGGAAAAAAGATTGAAAGCAAAAAGATGTTCAGAACTATTCCAAAATACATTGCTTATTCAATTGCAATCATTGCAGCACATGCACTTGAATTGCTTTTCTTTCAAGACTTTCCAGCAACAAAGATGGTGTCTGGTCTGATTGCATTCATTGAAATCAAAAGTCTGGATGAAAACTTGGAAAAAATCACTGGTCATTCTTTGTTTGGTGCAATCATTGACAAGCTGAATCCAAAGAAAGACCAAGAAGATGACAATGACAAATCTGACACTGATGCTGAAGGAAAATAGAATCTGGTTCATTTGCTTTGGTGTGTTGCTTGTTTACATTCTGTACTTGCAACAATGCAAAGGAAAAAGCACACACACATCAAGTCACACTGACACTGTTTCTGTGGTCTATAAATTTGACACAGTTCCACACATGTTTCCAGTCTATGTTCCAACACCACAATTTGTTCAGCTTCCATCAGACACCATTCACATTCCATTCTTAGATTCAAACTATTGCAAACAAATTGCAATGGACTATCTGTCAACCAGATTTTATTCAGACACACTTCAGAATGATTCTGTTGACTTGTTCATCAGAAGTCAAGTCAGCAACAACAGAATTGTGAAGATGGAATCTGGCTACAAAATAAAGTTTCCAGTGACCAGCACCACCATCATTGCACCAAACAGAATCAAAGTTTTTCTTGGTGCAAACATGATGACTGATGCAAAAAACTTTTATGCTGGACTTGATTTGTCATTGACAGACAAAAAAGATTTCATTTATCGTGCTGGTGTTTCATTTTCACCAACTGGTGGACAACCAATGTATCAGTTTGGATTTGGTTTCAAACTTAATTTCAATAAACATAAAAAATGAAGAAAGCAATTCTGACCAGTCAAAGACCAGTCACCAGAACAGAAGGTTCAAAAGCTTTTCCATTGAATGAAAATGGAATGCCAAAAGGAAATGGAACACCAGAAAGTCTTGGTGACATCATCAAGTTTCTTGCTGTTGAAAAGTCTGCAAGATACAAACCACTGTCACGTGATGGAAAGATTGTTGCAACTTATTGCAACATCTATGCTTTTGACTTTTGCAATCTTGCTGGTGGATATTTGCCACGTGTGTGGTGGTCTGGTGTTGCTGCAAAAGAAGTGAAAGCTGGAAAAGATGTTGTTGCAAAATATGGTGAAACTGTTTTTGAATTGAATGCAAATTCACTTCTTGACTGGTTCAATGAATGGTCTGATGATTTTGGTTGGAAAAAAGAAACCGATTTGGAACAAGCACAGAAGAAAGCAAATGAAGGTCAGATTGTGATTCTTGTTGGAAAGCAAAAGATTGTTTCAAGGTCTGGACACATCACAGCAATTGTTCCAGAAACACCAGAACACAAAGCATTGAAAAGTCAATCTGGAATGTTTGAACCATTGCAGTCACAAGCTGGTGCATCAAACAAAAGTTATTTCAACCAGAACTGGTTTCTTCATCCAAGATATTCAGATTGGGGTTGTTGGTCATTCAAAGCATTCTGATGTGGTGTCAGGTGAATGAAGAAAGGTCAGCACATAGTTGCTGACCTTTTTGATTTTAATGGTTCTGGTGGTCTTATATTTGACCAATACAAATGAAACTTTTTATGTCTTGTTTTTAGTTTGTTCCAGTTTTTATTGAAAAAATTGATTTTTGTTTTTCATCTGGTCTTAGTGGTCTGCATTCAATATTTTTTCCAGTTTGGTCATAGACATACATCAAAGAATTTGTCTGGTCATCCATGAAGTAAAGATTTCCATGAAGTTCTTCTTTTCCAGTTCTGAATTTGTTCAGTTCAGCTTTCATCTGGTCTTGAATCTTTCCAGCTTCTTTGGTGAATTCAGCTTTGATTTCTTTGAAAGCTTCAGTCTTTGCATTCAATGCAATTGCATGTTCAGCAAAGATTTCTTTTGAAACAATGATTTCTTCATTGGTCATGGTTCTGTGATAGGTGCAATTTTCTTCAATCTTTGAAGCATTGTCATTCAACCAGTTCTTTCTTTCCAGTTCTGACATTGAAGTCAGTTGTTGTTCAATTTCGTTCATGTTCTTATGTTGTTTTATTTGTTTGCATTCAATGGAAACATGAAATTTTCAAGACATGTTTTTATTTTTTTAAGTGTTGACACTTTTACTTTTATAGCATCAAGAATTGGAAATTCATTTATCATGAATTCAAGTTCTTCAAGTAGCAATGAAGCATCATCTTTCATCAGATTCTTTTCTTCATGTTCATCAGTTGCTGGAAACCTTTCAACAGCTTTTGCAAGAACTTCAAAAGATTCTTTTTCATTCTTAGTTTCTGGAAACAGTGTTTCTGGAACTGGTTCTTTGAAGAATTGTTCTGATGTCTTTGCAAGTTCTTCAGCAATATTCAATTCAAGTTTCTGCAATCTGTTTCTTTCCTTTTCACGTTCAAGTTCATCTTTCATTTCTTGAATCTTTCTGACTTCAGCTTCTTGTGCTTTCTTGATGGTTTCTTGTTCCATTCTGACACGTTCTTGTTCTTCATGAACCTTTTGCTGTTCAGCTTTGATTCGTTCCATTTCAGCACGTTCTGAAGCTTCTTGTTCAAGTCTTATTCTTTCCAATTCTTCAGCATGAAGTCTTTCAGTTTCTTTTCTGGCTTCTTCTTGTTCAAATTCTTGCTTGATTGTTTTCAGTTCATGTTGAAACTGTTCATCAGACCAAGACTTGACAGTGAAGAAATCAGCAACATGACCAAATTCAAGAAGCTGGTTGATTCTGTTCTGAACCATTTCCATTTCAGCACGTTCTTTTTCTTTGCGCTTTGCTTCTTTGTCAGCTTCAATTGTCTTTTCAATTTCCAGCAATCTTTTTTCTTCTGGTTCAATGACAGCAATCAATTCTTTTTCTTTGGAAAGAATTTCTTTGATGACTGGATTGATTTGGTCACGAAGAAGTTTTGCAGCTTTTTCAATTTCAACACGTTTATTCTTCAGTGTCTTTCTGGTTTCAACAATGCTGTTGATTGTTTCTTTGTCATCAAAAGAAGTGAACACAAGTTCTGATGATTTTGTTTTCATTTCAACCAGTTCTTCTTTCAAGCTGGTGAACTTTTCAAGACCTTGTTGAACAATGGTCAGTTGATTTTGTTTTGTTTCTGTTTCCATGTGTGGTGTTGTTTTATGTATTTGATTTTATAATAAATTTTTTTATCTGTTCCAGTGTCACAAAGATTTGTCTTTCAAAACCTTGTTCAAGAAAGTTCAGAAAGAATCCACTTCCAAGAATGAACTTGACTGGAATCAACCAGACATTGAATTCATCTGTCAATCTTATGTTGTAGAATCTTTTGGTCTTTTCAAGAACCATGTGATTGAATCCATAAGCTGAAGCTTTTCTGAACAGATGTTTGTCACGTTTTCTGGTGATGTGAAATGTCTGGTCATCTTCTGTGATGAATCCAATGTTCTTTTCTTTTTCATCATCTTTCAGTTTCAAAAAAACATGGATGACTTTTCCATCATTCTTTGTTGTCACAGTGTTTCCATGAATGTCTTGAATGCTGTTTGATTTCATACTTGATTTGATTTCTTTTTCAATAGTTTGTAAAGCAAAGCAATCAGCACAAGGAATCCATAAGGAATTGACCAAAGCAAGTAAGGTTTCAATTCAAAGTCATTGTGAAGAATCTGAAGCATGAAGATTGCAAGTGGTGCAAAAAGAAAAAGAATCAGAAGAAAAGCAATCATACAACCAGCTGTTGAAATGTTTGCTTCTGGTGGTGTTGTTTTTGTTTTATTCTGCATTGTTTTCTGTTTTTAGTTTAATATAAGATTCACCAAAGCTTTCACCATAGTGAATCACTTCAATATTTTTTGAATATAAAACAACAACATCAGTGTCAAAGAATTCAGCAATTTGAATGATTTGACCAATTGATGGTTGAATGTTTGCTGTTTCCCATTGACCATAAGTGCTTCTTTTGAATCCAAGATGGTCTGAAAGCTTTTGTTGTGAAATACCTTTTGCAAGTCTGAACTTCTTCAGATTGATGTTCAGCTGTGTCAGTGTGTGTGGTTTCTTCATTGTTTCATGTTTTTAATTTCTTCCATCATGATGAATGAATTTTTAATTCCTTTCATGATTGTGTGAAGTTCTTCTTCTGATGAATATTTGTCTGGATTCAAAGTGATGTCAAGTGCTTTGTGAAGCAATTCATTCTGTTCAGTCAATAGTTCCAGAATTCTTTTCAGCTGGTTGAAGCTTTGCATCAGTTTTTTTGGTTCATCAATTCCATTCATTGCATTCACACAGTCACAAATTCTTTTTGCATTTTCATTCACATTCTGATTTCCATTGTGACCAATCAATGCAATTGTCATTTCACCAGATGGAATTGAATTTGTTTTCACATAGATTTTGACAAGTGTATTTGTCAAGATGATTGTTCCAGTTTCTGAAACTTCTGGTTCTTGCAAACCAATCAACCATTCACCAGCATCATGTTTTGTCATGTAGTTATTTTTTTAGTTTGATTATTTCTTCAGCAACAACATAAACATTGACAGCTGTGACATCTTCACCAGTGAATCCAAAGTGTTCCATGACTTTGAATCCAGATTCAACTTGATTCAGAATGTCAGATGCAATTGCAGTTGCAATCTTTTCTTTGTCATTCATTTCAACAAGTGATTTGAAGAATGCTGTGTCTGTGATTTTATGTCCGTTCATGTCTTAGTTTTTTGATGTCAGTCATTGGAACAGAAATCACTTTTTGAAGTGTGTGAAGTTCAACTTCCAAACTGTTTTGAATCAATGCAAGTGGTGCATTCACAAACACAGTTGCTGTCTTATAAGAAAGTCTTTCATCTGAAAGAATTTCTTCAATTCGTTTTTCAATTTCTTGTGGTGTCATTTGTCTTTCAATTTATCAGTTAACATTTCAGTGATTTTCTGGAAACCAGTCTTGTTGATTTCAGCTTGTGCTTTCTTTTCAGCTTCAGTCATCTTGACAACTGATGTGGTGGTGTGTCTGGTCAGCACTTCTGGAAATCCAATCAACTTTGCTGCACCAATTCTTCTGTCTGTGTGTCCAGTGCTGACACCAAGATTGATGAATTCACACATTTCTTGAAGTCTGGACATGGAGTGTGAACCATATCTGGAAGCAAGGTCAGCTTTTGAATAGTTGCTTGTAAAAAATGAAAGCTTGTTTTCATACTTCCAAAGATTGTATCTGTGTGAAATCAACATTTGCATGACATCTTGTTCTGAACCAAAGAACTTTCCATTCTTTTCCCTTCCAAGTTCATCAAAGCAAATTGAAGAATGTGTGAATGCAAACAAACCTTCATCACCTTTCTTTTCATAGACAGCAACAATTTCATTCACGTGTTTGAATTGCATTCTGTCTGGATGAAATGGTGGTTTGAAAATCTTCTGAAGAATCTGAAAGATGAATGACTTTCCAGAACCAGTCTTTCCACACAAAACAATTCCTTTCTGACCAGCTTCCATGATGGTGATGATTTGATTCAGCTGTTCTTTGTTTTCAAAGTCAACAGTGTATGTTCCAGAAGTGATGTGTTGTGCATACTTCCAGAATCTTTCTTTCAATGGCATGGTGTCAAAATTCATGTTGTCGGATATTTGGCAAATTTATAAAAGTTTATATTCATTTCTGTCATTGTTAGCAACTTGCTTTGATTGTTAGCAACACAATGGCAATTGCTATCAATTTGCCATCATATTGACATTAAATAAAAAAACAAATCCCTTTTAAGTATTCTTTTTATAATATTATTATACTGGCAAATTGATAGCAAATTCATGGCAATTGCTATGCAAAAGAATCAGAACCATCAATTGAAAGCTTTGAAGATTGTTTCTGGTTCAGAATCTTTTCCAGACAAGTTCTGAAACTGTTCTTCACATGGTTTGAATCTTTAAACTGGTAGCCAAGATAGTTTGAATTGAACAGTTCATTGGTTCTGGTCAGCACTGATTCAGCTTGTGAACCAAGACTGTGCTTCATCAACTGTGCTTCAATGTAGGTTTGACCATTTTCTTTCAACCATTCAGCTGGTGTCTGGTTGAATCCATGAATTCCAACATAGAATGATGGTGGTGGTGTTCCATCTGATGGTGGTGGTGGTGTTCCAGTCAAACCAGACCACTTCACTGAAGCACCTTTTTTTCCATTCTTAGACATTTTCATGGTCTTTGTGATAGCAAGACACCTTTCTTTGTCCAATCGTTCATTCTTGAAGCCAGAATCAGTTCTGGTGAATTTGTCCATGACCTTTGCTGTGATTCCAGCACCAAAGATTGACTTCAGTTCAGCATCAGTTGCTGGAAGCTGACCTTTGTCCCATTGGTGACACAACATTCTGACATAAACACCAACTTCAGCATCAGTGAAGTGGTGTGTTCCAATCAGAAAATCAGCTGTAAAAAATTTAAAGTACTTCATGAATGTCAGTGTTGTTGATTGTTTTTCTTATTGATTCAGCTTTCTTGTGTCTTTTGTTCCAAGTTTCACCACGCAAAGCTGGATATTCTTCTTGAATCTTTCTTCTGATTCTGGTGATGTAGTCAACAGATGGAAGTTCATTCTTTGCATACATTTCAAGAAGCTTCCAAGCTGACATCTGGTGTGCATCATGTTTTCCAAGTTGCAAGAATCTGAACAGAACATTGCTGACCAGCTTTTCATCATTGTCTTTCAGTTCTGGTTTCAACACCAGAAGTTCTTCAATGAATTCTTTGGTTTTCTTTTTATGAAATGGCTTCATGTTCTTCAAGTAGTTTAATCATTTTTGAAACAAGTGCTTCTTCTGTCTGAACCTTTTCAACAAAGCATGTGAAAAAAGAACCAGTTTCAAAGATTCTGAAGTCTTTGTGCATGTATTTTGAATCCATCTTTGCAAGAATGACACATGCTTCAAAATTCATTTCATTTCCATCAGAAGTGAACTTGTGTTCAACAGTGAAATAAATGAAGTCATGTTTGAAACCTTTTCTTTCAAAATACTTTTCAGCATAGATTCTTTCAAACTTGTCAATGTTCTGTTCTAAAAATTGAATTGTCAGTTTCATGGTTGTGGTGTTTGAGTGTTAAACAAATTATGATTTTGGTTCTTTCTGTTGTCACCAGCAATGGTGCTGATGTGTTTCTTCAAGTCTGTCTGGTTGTAATTTCCAGACAGAACTGGATTCAATTGGTTCTGTTCAAGTTCAAGCTTCATCACTTCAAATTCATTTGGATTCAAACCAGCTGAAACTTTTCTTTCAAGAATTTCTTTGGTGTCATCATCAAAGTTTGACTTTGAAATTAGACTGAACAAGAAATCTTCTTGACCTTCACTGATTGTGAATTGTTCATTGTCAATGTTGATTGCTTCATGAACCTTGTTCCATTGTTCTGTCTTTGGAAGATATTTGCACAATCTTTTCAATACTGTCTTTCTGTACATTTCACCTTCATGCTGAAACCAGATGCAAAGTTCTTTTGAAATCTTTCCAGCTTCATAAGCTTTCCAAGTGTCAGACAAGCTTCTGATGAAGTCAAGTGATTCTTTGTCCATCACTTCAATGATGAATGAACCATCAGCAATCTTTCCAATTGCATAAGCAAATTCAACTTCTTTTGACAAGTGCTTTGGTTTGTGCTTGATGTCTTGGTGCAATCCAAGTGAATATTCAAATTCATCACCTTTATAAACAA
>JBIPMB010000239.1:0-2660 GCA_044369355.1 Gammaproteobacteria bacterium
ATGGCGGAAGAGTTTTGGGCGCTCACCCCGTCAATGGGGGGTAAAAACAATCTTTAGCCCCCAATTTTCAGCGCTCGCAATCCACTCATTGTGAGCTAGTTGCAAAAAATCGTACGCCTCCCTTCATTTTTCTTTTGTCAACCTGAGCGGCTTGGGTTATTGTTTTCCCATGACGAAAAAGCCAACCACACTGACTGAAGCCAAAGAAATCGCCGCTGCTGAGTTTAGCAAAAACGCAGCAATCACCGCCGTGGAAATAGAGATGAGCTGGGGGCTGGTCTGGGTCTCTAAGTCCCTAGAAGTGACACTCGAAAACCCACACGCCTAACACCCCAACCCGCCCCCTCTACGGAGGGGGCAACCTTCTTAAAATTATGACCACTACAAATACACCCACTGTCTCTGACCTCCGCAAGTTGAGCCCGGCAGAAATCATCGCAGCCCTCGTTGCTGAGGCTTGCAACGCCGATCACGCTGATCGTTTGGCTAAAATCGCAGACCCTGTTGCAGCGCTAAGTGGATTTCCCGCCGAGACCCCAGTTTGGCAAGCGGCAACACTCCTCTAATCCTAACCCGCCCCTCTCCGGAGGGGCAACCTTCTTAAATTATGACCAACACGACATTCGCCCCCACTCACTGGATCTCAAATTACAACCTCCCAGAAAATGGCCAGAAAGTGCAAATGATCAATAAAACTGGAGACTCGGTTGAATGCCTGTTTGCCGACGGGGACACGGGAACATACCGCCTCTCTGAGTTATCCCTGCTCGGCTCAAATGAGCCATGCTCCCCAGCAGTTGTTTACGGGTTCTCCTCCGCAAATAGAGGGGAGGAACCTGCGTGGTTTACCTCTAGGGCGCTCGCCGAGGCATTTGCCATGCGTTGCGGCTGGGAGGGCGCTGACTTGGAAGAGGCGTCAGCAGACTCCGTGAATGCCTCGGACATCCTCGAATAGTGACTTCCCCTCGCCCTCTCTTCGGAGGGGGAACCCTTCTTAAAATTATGAAATTTAAATGTAACTCACAGGGTGGCATCGCCCCCGCTCACCCATCAGCGCCCATCGGTGTTTGCCCTAGCGGCAATGCCAGCCACTACGAGGTTTTAAATGTGCCTGAGGGAGTCTCACCTCAGCAGGCTGCTCGGTTGCTCGCAAAAACGGCAGTGATCGGCGGATTCCGCGTCGATTTTTCGCAACTAGGGGAGGGATTCATCGCCCGAGCCTCCTCCAATTAAAATGCTCCTGCACCACATCACCCTCTGTACCGGCAACAGTGTCGCCCACCGGCTCGACACGCTCGAGCCCGGTGCGGTGGCCTCCTGCGCCGCCCTGCTCCCCGACGGTGGGCCGATCCCCGGCTATCCCGCTTTCCGGGTCGTGCCACATGGACCAGTTTTTACCATCTACAGAGGCGCGGAGCCTCTGGTCCTGTGCGGGATTGGATCCGCCCGCGACGACACATGGGCAGCTCTGTGCGATGTGCAGGCTAAATTTGCGCCAGTCTCAGCCGAGCCACCAGCCGGCCAATGGCTGGCGGTTGTCCTCCTGCCGCCGCTCGCCAATACTGCTAAAAATGACATCGGGTGGCTCGCTGATTTTGAGCGCTGTATGGCAGCTGCGATGCTGGAGGCCCAGCCATGAATGCAAACTGTCCACACTGCGGCGGCGACATCTCGGCGGCAATTACTGAGCATCAGGCCAAAATAGGCCGGATCGGTCGCGCCAAAAACACTCCGGCCCAGCAAACAGCCTCCGCCAGCAACGGCAAAAAAGGCGGGCGTCCGATCAACCCGAACAGTAAGCGCCAGCGTAAATTAGCCGCCAAATAACAAAGAGCCCCGCTCACCTCACACGAGGGGCGGGGTTTTGCGTATGACACCAAAAGTTATTTTCGCGCAACGCCCTGCACTTTCTCGAACGTCCTAAGCCCACCGAGACCGAGCAATCCGAGTAGCACTGGCATCATTTCCGTCGTGTTGGCAGGCGCAAGCGAGAGCGTGTGGCCTGCCAGCTCGGCCAGCGCATTGACCACCGAGACGCCGACCCAGTTCCACGCGCACGCAAGTCCGCACACCCAGCCAATAGCCGGTCTCCAGCCTGATACGAACACCGACGGATTGCTCGCCTCAGCCTGGTTGATTGCGAGTTGCCCTTGAATCAACGAAACCGCTGCGGCGAGCTGCTGGCGTTCCTGTTCGGATTTATCCGGCCAGATTTTGCCGATCACCTGCCCAGCGAGATCCGCCACCGCTCCGATTCCGGTTAAATCCGCACTCATAAGCTGTTACTTTCCGAGTCCAGCCAAGCGCGGGCCTTCCGAACCTCTTCATTGGTGAAGGATAGGATCTTGCCTGCAAGGACGAAAATCCCGACTGCGACCCCTGCAATAAATGCACCAATGCCAATGCCGACCGTTAGCGCAATCTCAGACATACTTCTCACCCCGTCCGCGCTTGTTACGTAATTCAGTCAGCGAAAACGGCGTGTTGTACTCGTAATGCGGAGCGTCGTAAATGCTTTTGAAGTCGCCACCCCAACGGATGTTATGCGCCTTGGCGAGCTTCGCCGCTTCCCTGTGGAATTTGTCAGCCGTCCTTGGCTCCGCTTCATCGAGATATTTACCGCCACGGAAAACGCCGCAGTCGATGGCGAGCCCGAAATT
>JBIPMB010000003.1:0-30156 GCA_044369355.1 Gammaproteobacteria bacterium
AGGACGTCGCGACCGAGCCTACAAGGATGTATTGACGGCGTGTTTGACACAACGGCAACGATGGCTTTGGGCCAGTATTCTGAGCTCTCAATAAGAGATAGTGCATCGTTCTCGCATCTTTATTGGCGATGGGTATATACCATCCTAAAACGAAGGATACAATTGTGGAAACCAGGCTTCAACTACATCCAATGGAAAATTTAAGCGCACAAGTCCTTTGGGTGTATTGGAAACTAATAATTTTTTGTCTAATAGTGCTTTTAGAATAGTGCGGGCCTGCCGTTCTTTATATCCGGTTAATTCGGCGGCACGGCCTCGTTCCAATTCACCTTCATATAAAGCTTCTCTTAACAAAGGCCAAGAGCCCTCGAGTAATTTTCCTGAACGAATTTCGTTTTCAACATAGCGTTGAATTCTTTTTGCTAATTCTGCTGGTTGCAATAATGTATCCATATAAGCAACTTGATCTAAGCAAATGGTTAAGAAAAATATGCAAAAATTCTCTAAACCTTTTGCAGATAAATTACCACGGCCATCTAAATCTCCGCGACGTGGGCTATCAGCTTCTTGTAATGCAGCTTTATAATCATTGACTCTACGCGCTAATCCGCGTGCAACTGACCATAGGCTTGAACCAACGCCAATTTCTTTCAATAAAACATATTTTTGCCGATTTGTAAATTCATATTTTATATTTTAAATCAATGGGATATCATTTAATTTAGATGAATTTATGCCGATCTTTTTGCCGATCTTAAGGCTAAGCTCTTTTTTAGAAATTGGTTATTAATAGCACAATGATAACTTTGTGAGCTCTAGTCCTGGTCCTTGCCACTAACTAAAGATACCTTTCAAAAGTGCACTTTAGTGTACAATCTAAAATACAGCGGCAAGCCTACGCTTATTCTTGCACAAACAGCCAATTACGGCGTGAAGCAGTGTCTAGATGGTTTTGGCATGTTGGTAGAACAAGCCGCAGAGTCATTTACATTATGGACAGACTTTAAACCCAACACAGCAATAGTGCTGGATGAGTATAAGCATATTTTTGCCGGTTTGTAGATACTTATTTTATGCTGCTTAACTCTGGAGCTTCATAGTTAGTGATTTGTTCACATTTGCAAGTTATATCTAAAAATATCTAAACTATGTTTTCTTGCGTAAGCATAAGCAGTAGTATTTAATGCATCTGCTATATTATAATTGGCACCGTGCTCTATTAACCAATGCACACAAAGCATGTGTTCTTTCTCCAGTGCATAATGTAAAGCCGTTTTCTTTTGGCTATTATCATTTGCATCGATGTTTGCTCCTAGCTCTATAAAATCTTTTAAATCATCTAGTTTTCCGTTTACTGCAGCATTACGCAAACCTCTTGCCAATTGTGGCTCGCTTAGATCAGGTAAATTATATCTACTTTTTAACTGTTGCTTTTTCTGTTCTTTGAGTGAGCTATTTTCTCTAGAAAACATACCGGAAAAAGTACCTTCAAGCTCCTTATTAAATAGAGGCGTATTTTCAGCTGCTACGGAGTTTGTCGTCGCTACAGAGGATGGTCCACTTTCTTGCTTTAATTGAGGAGAAGAATCTATCTCAAATTGCAGGATAAGTCTTCTTTTTACATCTATAATATAATCTAACATTTCAAAAAAATTACCTTGTTCAATATCTCTTTTTCCTGTTTCGAATATATCGTCTATATGTTCTAAATAATTTCTAAATTCTTTATTATATTTAATGGATGTTTCGCTTAAAGCGGTGCATAGATCGGTTATTAGTTGTTCACAGCAAAAGCGGAGCTCGACATCTTTCTTGAAAAGTTCAAGGCAATTTAACATATGTACTTGTGATTCTTTTGACAAGCCAGATATATTTTTTACTTGGTTTAGTTCTAAAATAATGGTGGGTGAATCGATTAAAAAATTTTCGAGCTGTTCTATAATCCTGAGCCCTATATTTACATATTCTTTCTGAGCAAACGGCCGACTAATTCTCTCCTCATATTCATTACTGCCAAGGCCAAAAATTTCAAGAAAATCTTTGAAACCACCCCGATCCTTTTTTAAAGCATCAAAATGCTTTCTCCAAAAATCTTGTTTATCCTTTTTACCTTGAAAAAAATTAACAATGTCTTTCATTACTTTAATGGATAATTTATTTTGTTCTATAGATTGTTTTAACGGCTTTAACATTTTATAAGCGCTTTTTCTTGACTTTTCATTTTTTCCTTGATAAACATCGTCAATCGCTTTTAAAAGGGAATCTTTATCATTCTCAGTTAAACTGTATAATGGCTCAAAATGCTCAAAATTATACTTGCCAGGCTTTATAGTCTGAAGAAGTTCGCTATGCGCTATTATCGCTTTTTGAGTCATTTCACTTAATAGACTAAAAATATTTTTTGCTAATGTAAAATGCCTGCTATCTTTCTCTTCCAAAAGAGTCGTGTAGCGTGCATAGGATTTAGGAATGATAACGTTTTTTGCTAAGTAAATACGTAATTGACGTAATTCTTTCCATGGAACTGAAGGAAAGAACGATTTTATCAAGCCGGATAAGTTTCTTGATGTATGTGTATACAAAGTCATCTCACAAAGCAACTTTATAGCACGCATAATAGCGTAACGCCCTTGCAATGATGTTTCCGAAAAAGATTGTGCCTGTAGACAACAATTGCTTATTTTATACAGCGTGCGTTCGGCAATAATGGGCTCTGTTAGCGTATAGATTGAATCAAAGTCAGCTATGCGCATATCTTTCTTATCTTCCTTTGGTGGAAGAGTCTTCCATTGTTCCTGAGAATTTAAGATCTGTCCTTCTAAAACAGCAATTACTTTTGGTATATCTATTATAAAATATTTGCTTATACGATCTAGTATCAGTGTAGCTGTTGCATCATTTTCTTTATAACGAAATGCTAAGTAACGTAATGCGCGTATATTCTTCCAGGGGAAAATATCGCAGGTTCTACCTCTTAAAGCAAAACTAATGTTGTGAATACAAGTGGCAAGTAATTCTAATATGCTGTTAACAGTATCTTTGTTATAGTTGAAAAAATCAAGAGCATATGTCAATTCAGCTTCGTTAGCTTCTATTGGCTTAGCTAATGAACTGCTTGCTGAAGAAGATGCTTCACATCTTTCTATATTGAGATTGATCCATATGGTAAATTGAAAGTGCAACGTTTTTATTAGGCTAATAGAAATCATTAAAAAGTCATGATCATTCTCATTTTTTTCTTTATGCTTTATTAAAAGCATGCGAGCATTATACTTAATTTTAAAAGACGTGCAGACCTCTAATAGTTCCAAGAAAGAAACTATTTTTGGGTTTCTATTTAGTTTTTTTGCAAGAACAGAAGGTCGTTCACCATCCTTATTTGGGATTAAATTGCCTACTATTTGACAGAGCTCTTTAATTTCATTTTCGCTATCATCTTGCGAAATTGCATCGTGCAGTGGCGTGGTCCCATAATTCTTAGGATCTGTTTCTATTGGGTCAGGATGTGATAATAATTCGATAGTTTCATTAGAATAAATCTTATCTCTGTTTAGTAACTCTAGAGCTAATGCTTTTGTTCTGCGATCCTGTAATGCTGTAAAAGCTCCCCACGTTATTAATAAAAGGATTAGAGCTTCGTTTCCCATTTTTGCTGCTATATGCAATGGTGCATCACCATAGCCATCTATTAAGTTAACAGGCATACCATGCTCTAATAAAGCCACTACAACGTTGTACATTCCTTGCCTAATAGCCAAGTGTAAAGCACTTTCTGCAACTTCATTTTGTAAAAAAATATCGTTCTTATCTTCTGATCTATAATATCGGTGGTTATTATCACCATTAATAGTGATGAATCCAAAAAGTGAGGAGAGACTTATTCTATGAGCGTTTTTATTATAGTTTCCAAGATATGGGGGTTTATTATTTCCGTATTGTGCAATATGCGTTAATGCTGAAGTTTCATCATTATTTAATATATAACGATGCAACGGGAGTTCTTGTGATGAACACAAAAAAAAACCGTTTAATGTGGCTGTGATAGTGATATCTTGTTGATGTGTGAAAAAACCAAATCCTTTTCTTTTATCCATATTTTTGTCCTTAATTAAGAAGATTCTATTAGATACAACTGAAAGATGCTTTGTCAAGGATATATAAAGAGTTTTGCTTTATAAATTTTAATATGACCGTTCATAATATAAATTAGATAAGCACGGCCTACTTTTTACTCTAAAGTTAAATCCTTATCGCTCTCTAACAATGGATTTTGAATTAAATCCTCATCCACGGCTTCGATCTTCCGAAAATGGCTGGTGATCTTGCGTGCAGAAGTGTTTACATCGGTCACATCTCTATTAGCTTGTTCTATGTGTTTGGCCAAGTTATCCATACGGGTTTGGAAGCGATCAAAATCTTTACCCAAGGCGCGCAAATGTTGTTGAATGATGTGCACTTGTTCGCGCGTGGCTTGATCTTTAATCACGGCACGAGCAGTGGTTAATATGGCCATTAAGGTAGTAGGGGATACCAACCAGACTCGTTTTTTTTGCGCGTACTCCACTACGTCGGGGAAATAGCTGACTATTTCACTGAAAACGGCTTCGGCCGGTAAAAACAACACGGCGCCGTCGGCTGTTTCGCCTGGCAAAATATATTTATCGCCAATATCATCTATGTGTTTTTTCAGATCTTGTCTAAAGCGTTGTTCGGCGGCTTTGCGATAGGGATCATTTGCGGTTAAGGCATGCATCGCTTGATAATTTTCTAAGGGAAATTTAGCATCTATGGCAATATTGCCCGTAGGTTCGGGTAAGAATAATAAGCAATCCACGCGCTTGCCGTTGGATAAAGTGTGTTGCAATGAAAATTGATTTTCCGGTAAAAAATTGCGTATGAGTGCGCTCAATTGCACTTCACCAAAAGCGCCGCGCGAAGATTTGTCGGATAAGATCGCTTGTAAGCTCACTACATTAGTGGATAATTCGGTGATTTTTTTCTGCGCTTCGTCTATTAAACTCAAACGCTGAATAATAGCTTGGAAGGTCGCCGTTGTTTTTTCAAAGCCTTCGCTCAAGCGTTTTTCCACTTGCGCGCTGATAGACTTTAAGTGTTCAGCCACGGTTTCGTTTAAGCGTTGCATCGCTTGTGTGCTGCTTTGCGTATTCTGATTTAAAACGGTTAAGATGTGCTGGCTTAACTCGTTAATGTTTTTGTGTAAACTCTCTTGTAACACGGTGAGTTGTTTTAATTGATGTTCGCTAAAGTCTAAGCGCAATTGTGTTGCATATTCTTTTAATTGATGCAAGATTTGGTCATGACGTTGTTGTTGCTGTAAGATCACAGCTTGGTTTTGTGTCTGCAATTGTTGCAGATTTTGCGCAAATTGTGTCACAAACCCTTCCTGGCGCGATAAAGCATGGTGCAAAGCGGTTACACTTTGGTATGCTGTACGCTGGGTGATAATCAGGGTGATGAGTAAGCCCAAGCTACATGCTAGGCTTGCCACCGTTAAGATCAATAACAACATGGATAATCCTCTTTATGAGTGAGTCTGTAATACAACAACGCCATTATCTCAGAGCCATGGGTATTGATCTATGGTTAGAGCGACGAGAAGCGCAACAAAGCGGTACTTCATTACAGAATGATTGGCAAGATTTAGAACAGGCCGTAGCGGCTTGTCAGCGTTGTGAGCTACATCTTTGCCGTAAACAAACGGTCTTTGGCCGCGGTAGTCAGCAAGCAAGGCTGATGTTAATAGGCGAAGCACCGGGGGCAGAAGAAGATCGCCAAGGCTCGCCTTTTGTAGGCAGAGCAGGGCAACTATTAGACAGAATTATCACTGGCGTAGGCTTAAACATGGAAGATATCTATATCGCTAACATATTGAAATGTCGTCCACCGAATAATCGTGACCCTAATGCGGCAGAAGTGGCGCAATGTCAGGATTATTTGCAGCAGCAAGTGGATTTATTGCAACCACAGCTCATTTTAGCCTTAGGCCGTATTGCGGCGCATAATCTACTGCATGTGAGCACAGCCTTGTCTCGCCTGCGTGGTCAGGCCTATGTCTTTGGCCAAACCAAAATCCCGCTGTGGGTGAGTTATCATCCTGCTTATTTATTACGCAATCCAGCCGATAAAGCCAAAGCCTATGAAGATTGGCTAAAAGTAGCCGAGCTCTTGAAATAGCGAAAAAAGGCCTTATATAGGGATAGTGTTTGAGTTATTGCAGAGGAGACATTCGTGAGTAAAGACCACCACAATAAATGGCAAAAAGTCCATGAAGAATCACAACAAGAAGGTGTTGCTGAAAAGACGCCTGAATCATTAGAGGAACAGGCTGGCGACATGCCTACAGGCCCTATTAATCCCACCTACAGCGAGTTGCAACAAAGCATAGAAGAATTAAAAGCCAAGGCAGACGCCAATTGGGATAAATACCTGCGCGAAGTTGCCGAAAAGGACAATGTGCGTAAGCGTTTAGAGCAAGAAGTGCAAAAAATGCAAAAATACGGAACGCAAAAATTAATTGAAGCATTATTACCGGCTTTAGATGGCGTATGCCAAGGCTTGGAAAACAGCGTGGAAATGAATGATAAAGCTTTCGCAGCTATGCGTCAGGGCTTGGAATTAACCGATAAAATGATTATGGATGCCTTGGTGCGTTTTGGTGTAGAGGCAATCAATCCCTTAGGCGAAAAATACGACCCACAAAGACATGAAGCCATCGCCATGCAACCCAGTGATCAATATGACGCGGGATTCATAATGGCCGTGATTCAGCGCGGTTATATCCTGCATGGCAGGGTAGTAAGACCAGCGCGCGTTATTGTGGTCAAAGAGGCTTGATTTTTAACAATGAATCCCCATATTGAGGGATAGAGAAAATAATATTACTTTGGAGTAAAAAATGGCTAGAATTATAGGTATAGACTTAGGCACCACTAACTCTTGTGTCGCAATTGCGGAACCAGGCGGTAAAATCGTGGTGATTGAAAACAGCGAAGGGCGTCGTACTACGCCATCTATAGTCTCTTTTGGTGAGCAAGTAGAAGTGGGTGAATCCGCTAAACGGCAGATGATCACCAAGCCTAAAGACACTATTTATGAAGCTAAGCGCTTAATTGGTCGTCGTGAAAGCGATAAAGAAGTGCAACATGCTAAAAAACATGTGCCTTACGAAATCGTGGCAGCCAAAAATGGCGATGCTTGGATCCGTATAGGTGACAAAGATATGTCACCACAAGAAATCTCTGCGCAAGTTTTACGTAAGATGAAAAAAACGGCCGAAGATTATTTGGGCGAACCTGTTACCGAAGCCGTTGTGACTGTGCCAGCATATTTCAACGATGCACAACGTCAAGCTACTAAAGACGCGGGCCGTATTGCTGGTTTAGATGTGAAACGCATCATCAACGAACCGACTGCTGCTGCCTTGGCTTATGGCTTAGACAAAAAACGCGGTGATCGTATCGTGGCGGTTTACGATTTGGGTGGTGGTACTTTCGATATTTCCATCATTGAAATTGCCGATGTAGAAGGCGATCACCAATTTGAAGTATTGGCCACCAATGGCGATACTTTCTTGGGTGGTGCTGATTTCGATCAACTGTTAATTAATTATTTAGTCGAAGAATTTAAGAAAGAATCCGGTGTGGATTTGACTAAAGATCCTTTGGCCTTGCAACGTTTGAAAGAAGCGGCTGAAAAAGCTAAGATTGAATTGTCTAGTTCACAACAAACCGATATCAATCTGCCGTACATTACTGCCGATGCTTCTGGTCCTAAACACTTAAATATCAAGGTTACGCGTGCTAAATTGGAATCTTTGGTAGATGAACTTATTCAGCGTACGATTGAACCCTGTAAGATAGCATTGAAAGATGCTGGAAAAACAATTTCCGAGATTACCGACGTTATTTTGGTCGGTGGTCAAACGCGTATGCCTAAAGTACAAGAAGTGGTTACAGAATTCTTTGGTAAAGAACCTCGTAAAGACGTGAATCCAGATGAAGCCGTTGCCATTGGCGCTGCTATTCAAGGTGCAGTGTTATCGGGTGATGTGAAAGACGTTTTATTATTAGACGTAACGCCTTTATCCTTGGGTATAGAAACCATGGGTGGGGTTATGACGAAGATCATCACTAAGAACAGCACTATTCCTACGAAGAAAAGCCAAACGTTTTCAACTGCGGATGACAATCAAACTGCAGTGACTATTCATGTGTTACAAGGTGAGCGCGAAATGGCTTCAGCCAATAAGTCTTTGGGTCGTTTCGATTTAGTGGGTATTCCTTCTGCGCCGCGCGGTATGCCGCAGATCGAAGTGGCTTTCGATATAGACGCCAACGGTATCTTGCATGTACATGCAAAAGATAAAGCCACGGGTAAAGAACAATCTATCGTCATTCGTGCTTCTAGCGGTTTATCTGAAGAAGAAGTGCAAAAGATGGTGAAAGATGCTGAGGCGCATGCGGATGAAGATCGCCAATTCCATGAATTGGTTTCAGTGCGTAATGAAGCCGATAATTTGCTGCATTCAACTAAGAAAACCTTATCCGAAGCGGATAGCAGTGCGGTCGATGCCGATACTAAAGCCAAGATTGAAGCCGAAATCAAGGAATTAGAAGAAGCGATGAAAGGCAATGAAAAAGCAGCAATAGAAGCGAAGATTCAAAGTCTATCGCAAGCCAGTGCGCCTTTGGTTGAGAAAATGCATGCTAAGACACAACAAGGAGAGCAGGCTACTGGGGAACAAACCCAAGGCACTGAAGAAACTGCTCAGCAAGCCCAAGGCGATGAAGGCAATGTGGTCGACGCCGAGTTTGAAGAAATCGACGATGAAAAGAAGAAGAAAGATTAGCTTGTCATTGTTTTGTAGGGGCGGGTCAAAAACCGCCCAGATGCTTATAAGATTGGAGCAGGTATGGCGGATAAACAAAAAGATTATTACGAGGTTCTAGGTCTAGATCGTAATGCCAGTAGCGAAGAGATTAAAAAAAATTATCGTAAATTAGCACGTCAGTATCATCCGGATAAAAATCCGGGTGATAAAAGTTCTGAGGCAAAATTTAAGGAAGTTCAAGAAGCTTACGATATTTTATCGGACGACAGCAAGCGCTCGGCTTACGATCAATTTGGTCATAATGCATTTGATCCGTCTTCAATGGGAGGCGGTGCGGGTGGTCCTGGATTTAACGGCAATTTCAGCGATATTTTTGAAAACGTATTTGGCGATATTTTTGGCGATCGCCAAGGCGGCGGTGGTCGTGGCCCTGCGCAACAACGCGGTGCTGATTTACGCTTTGCCATAGAATTACCTTTAGATAAAGTTGTTTTTGGCAGCGAAACCACCTTGCGCATACCCACTTGGGTTGCTTGTAAAGAATGTCACGGTAGTGGTGCGGCCAAAGGAACCAGTCCTACGGTGTGTAGCGATTGCCAGGGTATGGGACAGGTGCGCATGCAACGCGGTTTTTTCACCGTGCAACAAACGTGTCCAACTTGCCGTGGTCAAGGGCGTAAAATCACCAGTCCTTGTACTCATTGTAGAGGTCAAGGGCGCAATCAAGAAGAAAAAGTATTATCCGTTAAAATTCCCGCAGGTGTCGATAATGGCGATCGCATACGCTTACAAGGCGAAGGTGAGGCTGGTTTAAATGGCGCGCCTCCGGGTGATTTATACGTAGAAGTGCACGTCAAACCGCATCCTATTTTTGAAAGACACGGTCAAGATTTGCATTGCCAAATGCCAATCGGTTTTATCACTGCCGCCTTAGGTGGGGAGATAGAAATTCCTACGCTGCACGGTAAGGTCAAATTAAAGATCCCACCCGAAACGCAAAATGCTAAGGTATTTCGTTTGCGTGGCAAGGGTGTACAAGCCGTACGCGGACACGTGGTAGGCGATCTATTGTGCCATATTGCTGTGGAAACACCGATTAATCTAAGCCGCGAGCAAAAAGAATTGTTAGAACAATTTCAAGTAGCCTTAGAAGCGGATAAGAAGAATCACAGTCCGCAAGAACGTTCTTGGTTTGAACGAGTTAAGGCGTTTTTTGACGGGCATTGAGTTTTTTATAGCCCCTCAGAAAATTATTCTTTAAGAGCTCGATAGTCTTGTTAATGGAGAGTATGGGCGAAAAGATCCAGATGGATTTTGCGCCTCTTCTCTTTTGATGCACTCTAGGCGGCATGGTGGGGGCGTCTCCCCTCTCCGTTTAAAGTAGGCCGAACTGGTTTTGTCAATGATATGCCGCATGCTAGATGGCGAAAGCGTCATTGCTGTTCGAGTCTCATCTGAAATTTTTGCTAGTGGGGAGCCAACTGTCTTGGGGGAACTAGCTGCTGCATTTATTTGAGTAAGGAAACGTAGAGAAGAGGAGTATTCTCCAGAAGAAATAGATAATTTTTCTTCTTTTTCTCTTTTCTTCAGTTTTTTTCGTTCTTTTTCTCTTTGTTCTAGTTCTTGCCGTTCTAGTTCTTGTCGTTCTTGAAGCTTACAAAAATAATCTGTCTTCACTAATCTTTGCCATAATGCTTCTGCATAATTTTCCCAGCCACCCTTAGGAGCTGATAGTGTATGGTTGAAGAGCAATGTATATCCCGGTGGTGGTGATATACTAGCGGGGGTTGTATTAATCTTCTTATCTTGGGCAATTATTTTTTTATTATCACGTAGGAGAGGAGCATATACTATAGAGAAAGGAGTTTCAGTTAATTCTTTTTTCAAATGCTTTTCAAGCCACTGAGTATAAGGATAATCTGTGACTATGATAATAGAAACGTTTGGGTCTTTGGATAATCTATTGAGTACGCTCGGTAGGGACTTATCTTTTAATGTTACTGTTAATTTAAAAAAGGCAGATGGGTGGCGAGTAATACGGCGCCAGCTATACAATAACATACTGCGTTCACAATCTACTATTACGTATTTTTCTCCAGGCATAAGCGCGCTCCTACTACAGTAAGCACTCACGCAACGGGTATATACTCTTCGCATTTGATTTTTAGGGGGTGTTGCCTTTGCCCATCTCGCACTAGTCTATGACGGAGTACGTCACTCCTGGCGCTCGATGGCTAGGTCCTACCCTAAAAACCAACTGCTATGAGTATATTGACGGCAAGAATCCCGATGGCTCGCGATTACATTTCATCCGTATAGTCATTATGAATAGAGAAAAAAGAAAAAGCAAGCTATATTAGAAAAATAACAGGATTATTTTTTAACCCGCTATCAATACTCCAGGATTTACCCCTGCTTGATGCAATTGTGTGTATAAACTTTGTGCCTCGGCGATATTTACAAAAGGGCCGATGCGTACGCGGTAGAAAGTATTGTATGGAGTAGTGGTGGGTTTAACCGCCACGGGCGCTACTAAAATGGTTTTCAAAGTTTGTGCCAAATGCGTGGCATTTTCTAAGTTACGAAAGGTGGCTACTTGTAAATAATAGGCTTTTAAGGCAGCGTTATAAGGTGTATCCAAGGCGGTGATGCGCACATGAGCTGTGCCTTTTTGCAACATGCCTAATCGTTTTGCCGCAGCGTACGATAAATCCATAATGCGCCCGTCGTGAAAAGGGCCTCGGTCATTTACTTTCACCGTAATGCTGCGTCCATTTTCTAAATTGGTGACAGTAACAAAAGTGGGGATGGGTAATACTTTGCTGGCTGCGGTCATGGCAAACATATCGTAGGGCTCACCGCTGGCCGTCATGCGTTCAGCAAATTGTTGACCGTACCAAGAGGCGATGCCCGTGGTGCTATAACCATGAGTAGAAGGAATAAGCTTATAGGTTTGGCCGTTGACTTGATAAACCGGTTGATTAGCAAAATCGTTATAAGGCAATGGTTCAGGCACGGCGTCAACTATATTATTGACGTCACGGTCTATTAACGGTGGTCCGTCGGCGTAGGCGGTGCTTAGCAGTGCTAAACAGTAACATAAGAGCAGAGCTTTAATAATAGTCCCTATTTTCATCGGGGTTATGATCCTTAACAATCTAACTTTTATATCCTATCGCTTTTAAACGCTCTTGTAAACTAGGGTGTGTGGACCATAAGCTGCTAAAACCCGGGCGGCTGCTAATGCCTGCGGCTTTAGGGGAATAAATATAAGCTGCTTGACGTAATTCATCGTGCGCGGTTTGTTGATAAGCTTGTCGATGCAGTTCTGGGTTTTGGTTGTGTGTTTCATGAATCTTAATGAGCGCACGTGCTAAAGGTTCATTTTGTCGAGTTAATTCTACTGCTCCGGCATCGGCCATGAGTTCGCGTTTACGGCTAAGGTATAAGGCCAATAAGGCGGTAATTAGAGGCAACAAATAACGCAACAAGATGATGACGAGCACTAGACCTTGGTTGCCGCGGCGATCGCGGCTAAAAATGAGGTTATAAAATAAAACGTCAATGATGAGTAACATTAAATTAGTTAATACCGATACAGTTAGGATTAAACGCGTATCTTGATGGCGTATGTGGCTTAGCTCATGGGCAATCACTGCTTGCATTTCATCGCGATCTAGTTTTTCTAATAAGCCCTTAGTAATGGCAATCATAGCTGATTTTTCATTCAAGCCGCTGGCATAAGCATTCATATAATCGGCATCGATGACATAGACTTTAGGCATAAATTGCAAACCAGCGGCAATCTTCATCTCCTCTACAGCATTGTACAATTGCGTTTCTGCTAGGTTTTGCGCGTTTTCTGGCGTGATTTGGCGATACGATGTGCCCATCAACATAATGCGATTATTAAAAGTCAGGGTAATGAGTATGGCGATGAAGGCTACCACACCGGCGCTAACGGTAGCGTAAGGAAACAATTTGCCCGTTAACAACAATTTAGCGGTGACGAGCGGAGCCGGCTCATTGATGTTATATTGCAGCAGCTGTGCACGCACAAAAGGACTTTGGTATAAAATATCGATGATAAAACCTAAGGCCATATAAAGCGCTACAAAAGTCGCCATGACAAAATAAGTGCGACGACGATTTTGCGCAATGACATCGCGCCAATCAGTAGAAGGTTGAGTCTCTGCCATTTATAATCTACAACTTAACAGTGTAAGATTCTTTTTCGGCGATCTTATCTGCGCCACCCAAGTTCCAATACACGAATTGTTTATCCAGCTTAGAGAATAGGCTCACTATCATGGATTGGAAAAAGGATTTCTTCTGGGCGTTGTAGCGTTCAATACTGTCGTTGAAAGCTTGCTTAGAGTAGGTTAATTTATTTTCGGTGCTGACAATTTCTTCTTGCAATTGCAATGCATTTTGGTTGGCTTTTAAGTCTGGGTATTGCTCAAAAACCAAGTTAATGCCGGAGGCTATTTTGGAGATGCCGTTTTCGGCAGCGATACGTGTCGCATCATCGCCAGAAGCTTTAGCACTTTGGGCTTGGTTGCGCAGTGCAACGACGTCCTTTAAAGTAGTTTGTTCATAATCCATGTACTTTTTAACGACTTCGATCAAAGATTCAAATACTTTATATCGGCGGTCCAATTGGATGTCTATTTGTCGCTCATTGTTGTTAACAGCCTCTATCATGCGAATTAAACGGTTGTAAACACCAATAATAAATGCAAGAATAGCCAAAATAACAATAACCAAAAGAATAGTCATGAAACGCTCCACATAATATAGTATTGGTATTCAGTATAGCTCCTAATAAGCGACTAGGCAAGAATACCCCCTAAAGCTCCCTCCTTCCGCACTCATGCAACAGGAGGGTAGGGTTTGCCGGGCGAGGCAAAGACACATTTATTATTTGTCTCCGCGACGCAGGAATGTCTGATGCAACCAAGCATGATGTCACAGATATTAATGTAAGATAATTCTGAAAGGTGTAGCCAACAAAGGGAAGTTGTCTCGTAACGATAGTCCTGATTTTCAAGAAGAAATAAGGCGAGCTGTATTTATTAAAAGCGTGTAAAGACCATAAAATGTGCTACCCTTAATTCGTGGTAAGATTAAGGCTGTTGACTTAACAAGCTTAATTAACTAGACTTAAATTGTAAATAAGAAACCCATCTGAATAATGGAAGATTGATTGAAAGCTGTATAGATGCAAATACAGTTTTCATTATAAATAAGGAGCATATCATGTCAGCAAATGAATTAAAAGGTAATTTGAAAGAATTTAAAGGCAAGGCAAAAGAAAAATGGGGCAAGCTTACTGATAATGATAGCGCTTCTCTTAACGGGGATGTTGATCAATTAGCAGGTATTTTGCAAGAACGATTGGGCTACGCTAAAGCACAAGCGGCTACAGCGGCGAATGAATTTATAAAAGCCTTTAAAGGCACTTCCAAAAATGATGATAAAGAGGGTGATTCCAGCATGATGAAAAGCGTAGGTCAAGCTGCTGATGAAATCAGTGATATAAGCAAAGACGTCTACGAAAAAACCGTAAAAGTGGCTAAGCACATTAAAGAAGATGCTGGCGAATACGGCAAATCAGTGGCTGAATTTGTCGAACACAAACCTTATCAATCCATTGCTATAGCTGCTCTTGCAGGATTAGTTCTTGGTTTGCTGTTTAGAAAAAAATAAAATGAATATAAAGCCTTTAGAAAACTTAGGAAAAGCCTGGCTAGGTGTTGCTAAAGCGTATAAAGATTTATTTTTTTTAGAGCTAGACCTAGCCAGACAAAGTTTCATCCCCTTTTGCTTTGCAGCACTTCTATTTATAGTGGTACTCAGTGCATTTGGGATAACGAGTTTAGCGGTGATGACTTATCTTATTTATGCCTACACGCATGACTGGTTAATTGCATTGGTGTCTGCTGAACTAGTCAGTGCTGTAAGCTTAGGGCTTGTATTTTTCTTTCTTCACCGATATTTCAAGCAACTTAAATTTGCTCATTTCAGAGCGCAATTAAAGAAAGCACAAGTGCAGCAAGGAACCCAGAATGAATCAGAGAAAATTACTTAAGCTACAGATTAAGCGCAGCAGTATGATCTTAGATCAAAAACGTGTTCTTTACCACCAAAGTAAAGAGATCATGCATCAAGGTCCTAATAGAGTGATGATACCTCTACTTTGTCTGGGTGCTTTTGGTTCTTTTTTTACTTTGGCTTTTTTGGGTAAATTCCGTAACCATATATTTAAGGTAGGTAAAAATATAGCGAAGATAGGATTGGGAAAGGTTCTGCTGTAAAGTCTAGATTCTGGTGGTGGGTAGAAAGCGCGCATATTTGAGACCATAAAAATGTCTGGGTCACCTTGCTACCACTAAGGCTAAGTTCTTAGGCTAACCGCCTCTTACTGACAGAATACCCTAAAGATCCCCCCTTCTGCACTCATGCAAAAGGAGGGTAGGGTTTGCCGGGCGAGGCAAAGAAAATTATCGAGTAGCAGAATATTAAGCCGGTTCAGGTTCTACTGCCTGTTCTTCTAAGGCTTGCTGCTTTTCCAGTTGAATGCGTTGATATACTTCTAATCGGTGTACGCTAGTGTCTTTAGGAGCACTAATACCCAAGCGGATTTGGCCACCCTTAATGCCTAATACAGAAATTTGAATATCATCACCGATGAAGATGGTTTGGCCTATATGTCTGGTTAGAATTAACATAATCGTATCTCCTTATCATTGTAAAATATTTAATAAAAAATCACTTATATATCAAAGTATTACTAAATGTTTATCTCCTAGGCGCCATTTCACATATAAAATGCACTAATGTAAGTACAGTGTATAGCGGATTAAATAAAACATAATCAGTAAAATTTACGGATAATGCTGCTTGATAGGCTGAAGGAAGAGCCAAGCTCTTAACGAGCTAGCCGTCAGTATGCAAGCGTGCGATGAGAGGTATAAGGAGTTATGTCAAGAGATGTTGTCGTGAGTAGGCTTTAATATAAGCTCATGTAAATCAAAGCCACTGCGGTAGATTTCTGCTATTAAATCAGCCCTACTAGTACCTTTTCCTAGGCCTAATTTATTTCGCACGTTCTGAATATGTGATTCCACTGTTCGACTTGAACGATGCAACTTTTCAGCTATCTCTTTTGCCGATTTACCCTCGGTTAACATGCGGATACAGACCATTTCAACATTTGATAAAAACACATCACCCATCTTTGCGTTATAAACATAAAACCATTTACTCTGGCATGTTTCTAGAAAGTTCTCTATATCAAAGTATTTTAATGTTGGAAAGTCAATTTCATTTTTATAGGCGTTTCTATCACGTAGATATAGTCGATTATCTTTTTTACTGACAAGCGCAATCAAATCTTTACCTTTATCATAAAAGTAATGTGAAAATTGGATCAGACAATCGGCATAGCTTTGATATAAATCCTGCATCTCCGTATTCTTATTATGCGTTGCAAAGTGGAAGAAATCGGCGTATTTGTCTCTTGTGAATATAACTGTGATGCCTATACCTGTTTCAAACAGCTCGCTTTGTGCTTTTCGTACGGGAGAGTCTTGAAAATGTGACCAGGGGATCACTTTAATTCTGTGAATAACAGATCGATTTCGTGCCAACTTATCGGCCATCACTTTAAGATAGAATTTGTGAGTGTAGAAATACTCCGTCCATGCAGGATCTGTAGTAAGGCAAGTTTCAGAGCCATCAATGTAGCGACGGACAAAATTAAAATATGTAGTATTAAAATAATCAAATAAAGGTTGGCAGATTTGCCTTACAGCACCAGCAGAGGTTATAATGGGGTGCTTGGATAGTTGATAGTGCTCCATGGAAATACTCCTTCAGTTCACATCAATCCTTAATACACTGGTTCCGACCTGTTTGTCAAGCCCATTAAATAATTATGGAGTTAATATGAAAATTCTTATCATTGTAGCAATGGAGAAAGAATCACCCACGCTTATCGAGCAATTGGGTTTGGATATGGCCCCAGCAGATCAACAATTATCTGATGGGTCGGCTAAGGTTTACCACCGTAGTATCCACTCGCACGATATAGTGCTGATAGTAAACGGCAAAGATCCCTTTCATCAAGAAGTGGATTGTATTGGACCGCTGATTATACCAACAGTGTGTGAGAGTGTAGGAAAATTCAAACCTGACATTATTATCAATGCAGGAACCGCTGGCGCAATTCATGCAGCGGGGGCAGAAAAGCATAAGGTTTATCTGGGCAGTACGGCGATGGGCCACGATTTACATTTTCCGGAGTCGGATGCAAAACATCGTAAATTAGCCCTAGGTAATTATCCTGTTACCGATGTATCAGAGCTTGCAAAAAAATTAGGTTTTGAAAGGGCTGCCATATCAACAACTGTTTCTATGCTGACGACAGAGGAGGCGAAACAACAGCTCAAAGCGAATCAAGCGAAATTGGTTGATATGGAGTGGAAATACATTGTTCATGCTATCTTGAGATATTCTCTAAATGGATATGCACCACGGTATATGGCTGTTAAGGTCACGACAGATTTTATCGATGAGGAGGGTTGCCCGCAAGATCAATTTGAAAAGTCTATGGCTGAGGGTAATGTGAAAATGCAGCTTGCAGAGGCTTGTCAGAGAATTATCGAGGAAATTTGTGAGATTAAGCTGTCTAAAGATTCTGTCAAGAGTGGATCTCCTTCGAATGGATCTCCACGATTTCTCAAACCGCCACCAGTAGATATGTCATCAGCCATAGTAAAACAATCCCCAGTAGATTCTAGGGAAAATTTAAGTCCTTAATGCGCGCCATGCGATAATTGTAGAAGCATGCAATTCCAAAGGATAGTATCGCCGCAATCAATAAGATCCACATCCCATTTTGGTATTGACTATTGGTACCCGCAACCCAACTAAATAACGGTTGACAGAGTGCGCCACCGCCGATGGAAAGTATAGATAATAGGCTGGTAGCTTGCGCGGTATTTTTTTTAGGATTGATATCAACCACCGAGGCATAAGCAAGTGTTTGTGCACCCGTTGAGATACCCAATACGAAAAATAAGCATAACCAAAATAAGAAATTACCTTGATAGATAGGTAACATAATAAGCGCAATACTGACACCATATAATAGTGTGCTTATAATCATAAGCTGTCTGCGTGTGCGCAAGTGATCGGATAAAAAGCCGAGGAGTGGTGCACCTAACATGTTGCCTATAAAAATCATCGACGTAATAATTGCTGCTTGCGATGAGGCGATTCCATGAACAAAATGTAAGTAAACATTGCCCCATAGCGCTCCTATAACAAATAAAGGAAAATTGGTTAAGCAGGCATAAATGGCAATTAACCAATTATTGATCTTCTTATACGGGTGACCTGTTTTGTTTTTGATATCTAGTTCTAGGGGTTGCGATAATCTATCGCGTTTAACGAAGATGCTCAGCATCAGGATAGACACAACGATTGCGCCAAATAGAATATTGATATTGAGCGTTGTTGTTAATCCATAATGATCTAACGAATACATTGTGGGATACTGAGCGACAACACCACCACTCATTACGATGATACCTGTTCCACCAATTAGAATACCAAGACGCTTATGGTCAAAATACATGGACAAGGTTTTCACGCAGCCTAGATAACTAAATGCGCCGCTTATACCCGCTAATGAGCGCCAAAGTATCAACCCAGTTAGATTGTGCGAAAAGTTAAACAGTACCATACCTATAATACTGAAAAGAATAGATAGACTAATTAGTTTAAGTGGATGATATCTATCCAGCAATTTACCACTAAATGGCAACAATATAATGTTCACATAAAAAAATAACGATGAAGCGAATCCTAGTTGATTGTGTGTCAGACTAAGGTTCTTTAGTAGCCAAACCGACATACCACCTAATATATTGATTTGTAAAAAATCGTAAAATAAGAAGGCGGATATGGGTAACAACATAAACCACCTAGAAATATTAACCCTGGTAATATCTTGAGGTTGGTATATAACAGCTGAATTTTCCATCAGTACGTATCTCCTGAATAGTATTAAATCCACACAAAGCCATCGCATTCGCAAGCTCTGTACACAGTATAGTAATTACTTGTTCTACACCTTGACTTCCCGCCACTGCGAGCCCCCAAAGAATGGGTCTGCCAAGCATTATAGCATTAGCACCTAAAGCTATCGCTTTAAATACATCGGTGCCGCGACGGATGCCGCCATCGATAATAATAGGTATTTGGCCAGCAATCACTTCAGCAATTTGTGATAAAACAAGAATGGGCGGAATCGCTGTGTCTAATTGTCTTGCACCATGGTTTGATATAATAAGCCCATCTACGCCAGCCTGCAGTGCTAGATGTGCATCGTCTGGGTGCAAAATCCCTTTAAGCCAAATGGGTAAGCTGGTTTGCGATTTAAGCCATTCAATATCAGTCCATGTTAATTTTTTAACAAATAGATCTTCTTTCCCGGCAGATATGTTAATTTTGTTTTTGTGGAAATCTAGATTTGCAGGTCTTAAGTGCTCGGGTAATTTAAATTGATTACGATAATCAATTTCTCTTTTTCCTAGAAACTGACTATCGACCGTAACAACTAGGGCATTATAGCCAGCAGCTTCAGCCCGCCTTACTATGGATAAAGTGTCGTCAGGATTATTTAAAAAATATAATTGTAACCATAGTGGTTGTGAGGCAATTTCAGCAACTTTTTCAAGAGACTCATTTGACATCATACTGACAGTCATGTAAGTCTGTGTTGCATTGGCAGCGAGTACTGTTGCGACTTCGGCTTGTTCATGTGCTAAGCCATGAAATGCAGTTGGCGCTATACAGATAGGGTGTGATAATGTTTTATTGTTTAATGTCGTTTGTAATGAAACATGGCTGATATCGCGCAGTACTCTAGGGGTTAATAAAATCTGTTGATAAGCTTCGCGATTCAGTCGAAGTGAAACCTCATCGCATGCGCCCGAAGCGTAATAGTCATAATAGGCTTTTGGCAGTAATGATTTGGCGTACCGTTCGTAATCGTCTAAATTAAGTAGCGCTTCATGGCTCAAATTTGATTTGTACATATGTTACAATCCTTGCTTAGCATAATGTGAACCCTAAAGGACAAATATGAAACGCGATCCTATTGATTACGGTATTATAACAGCCATGGCTATAGAGATGGAAGCATTGCTTCCCTGGCTTAGTCATGTGGAACAGATAACGCATAACAATTTTATTTTTATTAAAGGAAACATTGGCAACAAAAAGGTTGCACTCTGCGTAAGTGATATGGGACAAACGAATACGGCTATTGCAACAATGCAGTTTTTATATTGTTTTGAGCCAGCAGCTATGATTTTTTGTGGTATAGCGGGTGCAGTATTGCCCTCTTTGAAAATGGGTGACGTTGTCATTGGAGAGACAATTGTACCTCTAGATATACAACTTTTACATGATTTTAATAAAATAAATCGATGCGAATTTGGTAAATTACCTGAGTCAAGATTTATTTCGGATAAAAGCCTGGTCGATGTCTTCATCAAAGCTAATCTTAATATTAAATTTGGAACAATAGCGACTAGCGATTATTTTCCATATCCTATTGATATGCCGGTTTTGTTTGAAGGAGTACCGATTTTAAGCATTGATATGGAATCCTCGGCTTTTAGTCAATGTTGCGAAAAAATGAATATACCATTTGTCGTGATAAGAGCCATCAGTAATGTTATTAACAAGGATATAAGTTTCTCAGGTATATCCTCTGGGCCCATACACATGGCATCGCAAAAAGCCGCAGAGATGGCAGTAGCTTTTATTAAGCTGCGGCGTTGAGTGTACAATTTCCATCTAATTGAAATTATTGAAGATAGTAGCGGCAAAAGGGCGTGTTTTGTCATGCCTGACTATAAAATAGACGATTTTCTACCTATACTGAGTGTTCACCCGGTGAGTGATATGCTAGACTAAACAGAAAGAGGGTATTAAAAATGTCTGAACAAGCACGAATTTTACAAATATTAAGTGCTGCCTGGGGCATAGGTGCACAAAAACAAGACTGCCGTGAGGGACCTTTGTATCTAGCGGAGCAGGGTCATTTAGAAAAACTATCTATGCCGCATTACTGGCACGAAGCCATCACCGAGCCTAAAGATTGCAGCGACAAAGTTGTGGCCATCAGCCAAATGGCTTTGCAATTAGCGCGGCAAGTGGATCATTGTGTTTTAAACAAAGAACTTTTCGTCACTATCGGCGGCGATCACAGTTGTGCCATCGGGACTTGGAGTGGTGCTTCACACGCCTTATCTAACAAAGGCGATTTGGGTTTGATCTGGTTCGATGCCCATCAAGATGCCAATACCTTTGCCACTACGCCCAGCAATACAATCCATGGTATGCCAGTAGCCTGTTTATTAGGTCATGGTGAAGCACCGTTAATTGAAATTTTGCAGAAAACACCGAAGATAAAACCAGAACATTTGTGCCTTATCGGTGTGCGCAGTTATGACGAAGGGGAAGATGCTTTGCTGAAAGGCCTAGGTGTACGTTGTTTTATGATGGACGAAGTGATACAAAGGGGTTTGGATGTTGTGATGCAAGAAGCCATGCACATCGTTACCCAAGGTACGGTTGCATATGGGGTGAGCATAGATTTGGATGCCTTAGATCCACAAGAAGCTCCGGGTGTGGGTTCTAGAGAAGCCGATGGTTTGTACATTGAGCCTCTAGTAAAAGTATTAACGCAGCATGTACGTGGCGATTCGCGTTTTATAGGCGCTGAAATTGCCGAATTTAACCCGCATTTGGATGCAGATGGAAAGACGGTACGTTGCATACAAATGTTGTTAGAAGCTCTTTTGGGATAGGATTATTTTATGTCGAATATTGTTAAGATCAAAGCACGGGAAATTCTGGATTCTCGCGGTTTTCCTACGGTTGAAGCCGATGTTTATTTAGATGATGGTGCTATGGGGCGCGCGGCGGTGCCTTCGGGGGCGTCTACTGGCGTGCATGAAGCCTTAGAATTACGCGATAAAGATCCCGCACGCTATGACGGCAAAGGCGTGTTGACGGCGGTTCACAATATAGAAACGACCATACAAAATCATTTGCGTGGTCAGAATGCTTTTGAACAGCAAGCTATAGACGAAGCCTTGATAGCCTTAGATGGCACACCAGGCAAATCGCATTTGGGAGCCAATGCAATTTTAGCGGTATCTTTGGCTGTGGCTAAAGCCGCAGCGGTATCGCGCAAACAACCCTTATATCGTTATCTAAAACCGCAAGGGCCCTATATTATGCCCACGCCCATGATGAACATATTGAATGGCGGCGCACATGCGGATAACACGGTTGATATACAAGAATTTATGATCATTCCCGTGGGGGCGCCGTCATTTAAAGAGGCGTTGCGTTATGGCGCCGAGGTATTCCATGCTTTAAAAGCATTACTAAAACGTAAGGGTTTGGTGACTGCAGTGGGGGATGAAGGCGGTTTTGCGCCCAATTTGCCTAGCAATGTGGCGGCAATGGAGCTTATTTTAGAAGCGATTACGACTACGGGATTGGTTGCGGGCAAAGATATAGCGCTTGCTTTAGATGCAGCAAGCTCTGAATTTTATCGTCAGGGTCGGTATGAATTGGCCGCAGAAGGGTGCTCTTTAACAGCCACCGAGTGGATTGACATGTTGCAATCCTGGGTCAAACAGTATCCTATCGTTTCTATAGAAGATGGCATGGCCGAAGAAGATTGGGATGGATGGGCGCAATTAACCACAGCTTTGGGTAAAAAAGTGCAGTTGGTGGGGGATGACATCTTCGTTACTAACACCGTGTTGTTGCAAAAAGGTATCCAAAATCATATTGCTAACGCTATTTTAATTAAATTAAATCAGATAGGCACCTTAACTGAAACACTGGCTGCGGTGGCAATGGCGCAAAAAGCGCATTATGGCTGCATCATGTCGCATCGTTCCGGCGAAACCGAAGACACCACCATATCTGATTTAGCGGTGGCTACGGGATGTGGGCAAATCAAAACGGGCTCGCTTTGCCGCAGCGATCGCATTGCGAAGTACAACCAATTACTACGTATAGAAGAAGAATTAGGGTCAGAAGCGAAATATCTTCAAATTTTTGCATGACTTAGGGGTAAAACCGCTTACAAAAGACTTTGTTTTCGTCTACAATAAAAAAACGGGGAGAATTTTAAAAATTATTGTGGATGCGATATGAAATCAGTACTGCTGGGCATGATGCTCGTTTTAGGAACTTTACAATATAAACTATGGGTAGCGTCGGACGGCGTGCGCGGAGTAACCGCCTTGCAAAATCAGATCGGTACCCAGCAAAAGCACAATGAAGCTTTGTCGGAAGACAATGCCGTTTTGCTGCAACACATCGACGCCTTAAAAACGGGTGGTACAGCGGTAGAAGCGCGTGCTCGTGATGAATTAGGTATGGTTAAAGGCGGCGAATCATTTTATCAAACGATAGGTTAGAGACTGTTAATAATGATTCTCCCATCTATAGTATACAGAAAAGCCCAGATTAAGGTGTAGTGTTATTATGCGCATTCTATTGAGTAACGATGACGGTGTGTATGCCCCCGGTTTGATGGTATTGTATGAATCCTTACGAGAAATCGCCGATATAGACGTTGTTGCTCCCGATAGAAATCGTAGTGGTGCCAGCAGTTCTTTGACTTTGCACAATCCTTTGCGCATACATAACTTAGATAATGGTTTTATTAGCGTAGAAGGCACGCCTACGGATTGTGTGCACTTGGCTTTAACGGGCTTATTATCTCAATTGCCCGATTTAGTGGTTTCCGGCATTAACGAGGGTGCTAACCTAGGCGATGATATATTATATTCGGGCACGGTAGCAGCTGCCATCGAAGGCCGTTCTTTGGGTTTACCTTCTATCGCTATTTCTTTAGCAAGCCGAGAATGTCGTTATTACGATACGGCGGGACAAGTGGTGGTGCGTATCGTCAAGCGTTTAATGAGCGACAAACTGCATTTAGGTGCAATGACTATCTTGAATGTGAATGTGCCGGATTTACCGTATCACGCTTTACAGGGCATGACGGTGACCCGTTTAGGCACGCGCCATGTTGCAGAGCCCGTCATACGTGAAAAAGATCCCCGTGGCCACGATATTTATTGGATTGGACCTTCAGGGGGTGAGGCCGATGCGGGTCCTGGTACCGATTTTTATGCCGTGAACGATGGCAAAGTTTCGGTTACACCGTTGATGATCGATTTTACTCATCACGCGGTTATGGATGGTATAGGTGATTGGCTGGTAAAAATGGAACAGGACGAAACGGAATGAACCACTGTCATCGTATTCTGTGTTTAAGCTTTGTTTTGCCAATCCTAATTGCGGCATGTAGTTCACATGAAGCTCCAACAGCACCTATAGTCAATGGTTGGCATGAGCCTATCTCCAAGCAAGGTGTTTACATAGTCCGTCCTGGCGATGGTTTATATGCTATTGCTTGGCGCTATGGTTTGGACTACCGCAATATTGCGCGCATCAATCATCTTTCTGAACCTTACACATTGCAAGCGGGACAAAAACTTTATTTAGTACAGCCTACCGCGCAGGATAAGAAAATGGCAGCGGTAGTAGCAGCAAAACCTGTCGCGGCGAAACCTGTCGTGGCGAAACCTGTCGCGGCTCCTACAACTAAACCTGTTGCAACTAAACCCGCAGCCGAGCCGCAAAGCACTGCAGCTGCACAACCGGCAAAGAAAGCCGCTCCTGCAGCAGCTAGTACCGCTGCAACGGCTTCTGACTTAACGTGGAAATGGCCTGCAGAAGGCACAGTCGTGCAAGGCTTTAATGCTAATAGTGCGCAAAATAAAGGGATTAATATTGTTAATAAAGCAGGTACTCCTATTAAAGCAGCTGCCGCAGGGCAAGTGGTTTACAGCGGTAGCGGTTTACCGGGTTATGGTTATTTGATCATCATCAAACACAACAATATTTATTTGAGTGCTTATGCACACAACAGCGCCGTCTTAGTGAAGGAAGGGCAGAAAGTAAAAGCGGGCCAGACCATCGCACGTATGGGTAATACCGGCGCTGACAAAGTCATGCTGCATTTTGAAATCCGTCGTCGTGGTCAGCCTATAGATCCAGAAACGGTGCTGCCGAAGCGGTAAAGTTCTGTTAATAGTCTAATAATGAAATATCATGCCAGATGAATGCAAGAAATAAATCAATTTTATTTTGACAAACTTCGATACACCAAATTTTCACATAATTTATATTTTTTCTTATGAACAAAGAAATTACAAAATGAGGAATCATTCTTTTCCAGAAGGGTATACAATTTCTCTGGGGAGTTTTTTTCCAAAGCCTCTTTTATAGCCTTAATTTTTTCTTGGATCTTTAGCTGTTTCTTTTTACTAGTGCAGAGTTCTTCCAATCGCCTAATTTCTGCTGCTGCGTGTCCACGCTCATTTGCGCCTATACCCGGTTTAAATTCATCATTGTTGAAAAAGCGATTTTCATCCTTGAAACAATGAATATGTGAGCCCTCTGCATCAAGTAATTCTTTTTTAAGATCACCATTCGATAAGTCTTTTATAATACTAAAAATACCTATTTTATTTTCGGCACCCATTATGGCTAAACCAACGAAGTGATATTTATCATTCACTCTTACGGCGATCATCAAAGGACCATCAATTATTTCAGTTGTAGTCATATTTCCTGTAAGATAGTGAGGATTGCTCGAATCATAGGTAGTTATTAAAAATTTACCCTTATCAATATCAAGAAAATTGATATTGCTTTTCATCGATCCAGCCGCAATTAAATAATTACGAGAGTGCTTGCCCCCCAAAAGTATGTGTTTTCCAAGAAAGAAAAGCTTATCCTCATCGTCTGTTTCATCGTCGGTTTTTATATCAGAAGTATTTATTTTTACATAAGAAGTGCCTATCTCAAAGAGGTCATTATAGGTATCGCAGTAAAATTGCATATTTTGTTTGCAGGCGGCTATTATTTTTTCTACAACAGGATTATTTGCTGCCATAATGTTTCTCCACTAATGGGTGTTTAGTTAGTCTATTTCTTATTTGCTCCAAGTACGTCAAAAATAATTATGAGTTGGAGGGTTATGATAAGCTTATTTTCTTAGCCATTCAATGGCAGAAAAGCCATTTTGAAAATATTTGCTTTGTTCATTCTTGGTCTATATTAGCGGGTGATGTTGTGCTGTAAAAATACTTTAAGAATTAATGAAAATCTATTGTTTATCTATGACAAACGAGATGTAATTATCTCGATGAATCAATTCAAAGTTTGCGCTTAGTACTAAAAATGACCGCTATACTTGATAGATTACTTTTGATTATGTTAATATAATGAACAAACAGCGGGTTTGCTGGCCATTTTTCTATCAATTGCATAGAAAGGTTTGAAAAATATAAGAAAAGAGGTACAATATCATGATTTCACTCACTTCCCAGCAGGCTATTATCTATAAAGCTCTTTTTAATCCGAGTTCTAGAGTCACGAAGAGCCATCAATGTAAAGAAATCAAAGAGTTAGGCCAGGCATCAACAGCTCTATTCGGCTATAATATTTTTGACTGTTCTTTTGTGAATGAAGCAGAAAAAAAGAATCTTTGCTATTATTTAGAAAATATAGTGTTGCATACTAAGTTTATAACTTATTTGGTGGAGGATCACAAACAGCACTTTAAAGATTTTTACTCAAAGGTGGCCGAGTTTTGTCTTAAAGTGATTCAAGCTTTTAATGAAGAAGTTTCTAGCAAAAACCAGCCTTATATTTATACGGATGAATTTAAACAGCATTTGCAAGAAACAATACTGTCCAGTTTGGAAGTTAGAGAGCTGGATATAGAGAGAATTCAAGGAATATTTTGCTTAAAAATATCTATTATAACTCACACGGCTTTTCTGCGTCATAATGCCTCGGAAAATTTGTTAAAGCCTATTCCGGAATTGTTGGCAGAAATACGTAACCAACGCAATAGAGTGGAAGAAGCTCAATATATCTCTAATTTGTGTTCTCAAATAGATAAAATCATAAAAACCAATCAGTTTCCACCATTGGCGTTGGATAGCACAAAACACAAGTTAACTATTTGGCAGGAAAATGAAAGTCAAAATATAGAAAAATTCATTTGCCAGCGTAATCCTACTGCAACCAAATTAAGAATGCTTACTGTATTATTAGCCATAGTAACGGTCTATATGATTAGAGACCCATTGTTCCCATTCTTTTTTGTTATGACCGCATTATCTTTGCTAGTAGCATCTATTGCTGCATCAAAAACTCCAAAAAATGATGTGGTGCACGCCAGATTAAAACAAGCATTAGAAGATAAAGAAGAAAATTTAAAAGAATATCTTACTCTAGAGTCTATAGATTATGGGGTTAAAGAAGATACTCCTCGTAGGATTTATAGTTTTAAGCCATTACAACAGTCACATGAACCTACTTATGAACCGCCTTCTCAACCGCATACAATCATTTCTAAAATCAAAAAAAGAAAACTGCTGCCCAGTTCTTGCCCGCAGTTGCAAGAAAAAGAAGTGACGAAAAAACAAGAATTACAGAAATTGCCTGAAGGTTATTACCAGAGTACAACACCAGGACAATTGGTTTTTGTAAGTCCAGATAAAATAGATCTGAAAGGTTCTGAGCGCGATCTGAAAATATCTCATGAGACATTTTTTAAAAATCCTTATATTGTGCGTCGAATGGATGAACAAGAACAAAAGAAATGGAAATGGAAATGTCCTGATGCAGTATATAAACTAAAGTCTATTGCTAGACGCACAGGAAATACTACACGCTATTTTGGAGTAGAAGAACAAAAATTTGTTAATGGTAAAGAAATGAGGGTATGTGAGGTGCGCTACTGTGTGCCCAAAGCCCATACTTAGGTGTTCTGAAGTTCTTTATCCACAACGAATTGTTAATTTTTACAGTAATAACAATACTGCGGAATTTAAGGCTAACCTATCCCGCTAACTTTTGCTTCAACAACGCATTCACCTGCGCAGGATTGGCCTTACCTGCAGTTTGTTTCATCACTAAGCCTACGAAGTAGCCGAATAAGCGATCCTTGCCCGAACGGTATTCGGCCAATTGCGAGGGATTCGCTAACATGAGCTCGTCTATCACTTTTTCTAAAGCAGCGCTGTCATTTTCCTGCACCAAGCCTTCGCGCTCTATGATCACGCTGGCTTCTTCGCCGCTAGACCACATTTTTTCAAACACAGTTTTAGCGATTTTGCCGGAAATGATATTGTCCGCCAGTTGTGATAATAAACAACCCAAAGCGCGCGCACTGATAGGCGATTGTTCTATACTCAAGTTATTTTTATTCAATAGAGCCGACAAGTCTCCCATGACCCAATTAGCAGTGATTTTCGCCGAGGCTTTAGTGTGTGCCAAGGCTTCTTCAAAGAAATCACACAAGGCTTTGTTACTGGTTAAAACATTGGCGTCGTATTCGCTTAAAGCATATTCTTGTTGTAAGCGCAGCCGTTTTTGCCAGGGCAATTCTGGCATGGTAGTGGCCACTTCATCTATAAAGGCTTGTGACACTTCTACAGGCAACAAATCTGGATCGGGAAAATAACGGTAATCGTTGGCATTTTCTTTACTGCGCATGGAGCGGGTTTCGTTTTTGTTAGAATCGTATAACCTTGTTTCTTGAACGATGGTGCCGCCTTGTTCTAATACCTGAATTTGCCGCGCGATTTCATATTCGATCGCTTTTTCCACGAAGCGAAAGGAATTCACATTCTTAATTTCAGCACGTGTGCCAAACTCAGGAGCACCTTTTTTGCGTATAGACACATTGGCATCGCAGCGGAAAGAACCTTCTTGTAAATTACCATCGCAGATTTGTAAATAACATACCAAGGCATGCAAGGTTTTAAGATAAGCCACTGCTTCGGCGGCGCTGCGCAATTCGGGTTCGCTGACGATTTCTAATAAAGGCACACCTGCGCGATTTAAATCCACGCCAGTCATGCTATTAAACGCATCGTGTAACGATTTACCGGCATCTTCTTCTAGATGGGCGCGAGTTATACCTATAGAAAGGTTACGACCGTCTTCGGTGATAACCGGCAAAGTGCCACGACCGACTATAGGATGTTCAAATTGCGTGATTTGATAGCCCTTAGGCAGGTCTGGATAAAAATAATTTTTACGTGCAAAGATAGAGCGTTTGCCTATGTGTGCATTCACACTCAAGCCAAAACGCACCGCCATCGTTAACACTTCGCGGTTCAACACCGGCAATACACCGGGAAAGGCTAAATCTACAGCGCACGCTTGGCTATTCGGTTTAGCGCCATAATGTGCAGAGGCACCGGAAAAAAGTTTTGCTTTAGTCGCCAGTTGTACGTGTACTTCCAGGCCAATCACACTTTCCCATTCTGATTTAGTTGTAGTCATTCTTTACTCCATGGCCGTAGGATGTTGACAATGCCAATCGCTGTGGCATTGGTATTGATGGGCGATGTTTAATAATTTACTTTCTTGCATATAATGTCCCATTAATTGTAAACCTACGGGCAAGCCATCTATAAAGCCTGCAGGCATAGATAATCCCGGTAAACCGGCTAGGTTTAAGGCCAACGTATAAATATCGCATTGATACATAGTGACTGGATCAGATACTTTTTCACCTATTTTAAAAGCAGTCGTAGGCGTAGTCGGTGCGGCGATGGCATCCACTATCTTAAAAGCCTCATCAAAGTCTTGTTTGATCAATTGTCGCGTCTTTTGTGCTTGTAAATAATAAGCGTCATAATAGCCAGCCGATAATACATAAGTGCCGATCAAAATACGACGTTTAACTTCAGTACCAAAACCTTCACCGCGACTGCGTAAGTATAAATCGTTTAAATCATGAGGATTTTCACAGCGATGGCCATAGCGCACACCGTCATAACGAGATAAATTAGAAGAGCATTCAGCAGGGGCCAGCACATAATAAGTCGGAATAGCGAGATCAGCGTGCGGCAAAGAAATTTCTACCAAGGTAGCGCCCAGTTTTTCTAAGACTTTTAAGGCCTCTTCTAATGTTTTTTGCATGGGTCCACTAACATGGCTAAAATATTCTTTAGGTAAACCAATCTTCAAACCAGCAATAGAACGATTTAAATGTTGAGTATAATCTTCTACGGGCACATTCAAAGAAGTAGAGTCACGTTCATCAAAACCGGCCATAGCGTTTAACAACAAGGCTACATCTTCTGCACTTTTCGCAA
>JBIPMB010000301.1:0-2652 GCA_044369355.1 Gammaproteobacteria bacterium
TTCGCTATCACATTGCCGGGGCTCGGACTCGCGCTGTCGATCCGCTGTTCAATACAATCACCGATCGGGTGATCTTTAATGTCCTGCTGGATTCCCTAAGAATCTCGCTGCGGGCGTTCACGTTCCAATCGATCGACGGTCAGCTACAGCTATTCCGCTCGATTCGTCGCACCTGCCTGTCAATCCTCGAAACGCTACGGAAGGGCGGGGCGCTGTTTGGCGCTGACCCGGACGCGGCCTACGAGGTGATTTGCGATCGGACGAACAACAGCGATGACAGCCTCGAACTCGGGCGCGTCAACGTGACGATCTATGCGGTTCCATCACCGTTCGTGGAAAAACTGGTCGCGCAGGTCAATCGCGTCAAGATTGGCGAAATTGAAGTGCTAGTGGGGTAACAAACAATGGCTCCGATTATTAATCCTCTTTCTGAGGCGGAAGGCTCGATCGAGCTGGAAGGGATCACCACTTCATTCACTGAGGCTTCAGAGATTTCTTGGAAGTGGAACGAAACCAAGCACGCGGACGGAACGGCAGGCGGCAAGATGCGATCGAAGCGTGTCGGCGGCAAGGAATACAGCAACATCACGCTGAAAAAGCCTTACGTTCCCGGCGAAGATTCCGCTCTTGTGGACTGGTGCGGCGACCCGTGTGCGGAGGCGAAAACCGTTGACTATGTTTTGGTCGATGGTTGCCCCGATCGTGTGCGCGAAACCTGGACGTTGATCGACTGTATGCCGGTCAACTTCAAGGGGCCGTCGATCAATCAAGAGGGCTCCGGTGTTGTCATGCTGGAGGTTGAACTGACCTTCAACGAAGCCCAACGCCGCTAGCCCCGTTCGTTTTTCTCAGCAGTAACCTTTCCTAACCATGCCTACTCCCAAAATTTCAACGGACGCGCCCGCCCCGTCGAGCCGTCGCAAGCCTGAGCAAACGTCACTGATTGAGTCCGAACCGCCTGCTACGCCGGTTGTATCGGAGGTGGTCGAATCGTCCACCCCGATCGCGCCGGAGGTGGTCTGGGTGGATGAGGATCGCGATCTCTTTTATGAGGTGATGCCCAACGGCGATCGGCGGTTCGTTTTGCCGTTGCGCGGTGACGAGTTCACGGTTCGTGCGGTGACGATCGGTGATGTCATCGATCTGGAAAAGTCGATCGGCTCGATCTCCGAGCTGGGATTAGAGGCGTATTGCCGACTCCTGGCGCGATTAACAACCGAAACGACGTTCCCGTTTGAGGGCGGCTTGCTCGAAAAGGTCGCCCAGATTAAGAAAGGTGTCCCGACCGAACCGGATCTAGCGCTTGCATCACGGGCGCTGATGCACGCGGGAGAAGCTGATGCCGACCCCAAAGCGGACGGGGTTGATGTGGATGTCGAGGTTTCGGGGGATTTGCCGATCAAGATCGTTGCGCTGCCTGTGTCGGGAATTGTGGTGCGACTCCGAACCGAGATGACGCAGGATAGTACGCTGATTGCTCAGTCGATGGGCGGTCAGCAAGCGTTCGATAAGCGCCCGATCGAGGCATTCGCTGCGCGGGTGGCGCGGCTGTGTGTTGGTTGGGGCAACCGACCAAAGATCACCAGTTCGGATGTAAAAGAGTTGCGCTTCGGTGCGGACTTCCACGCGCTCAACAAGGCGTTACGCTTTTTTCGCCGATCGCGCCGCGCCGGATCGTGAGTCGTTTCTCCGCTGCGTTTGGGCGATGGGGGACGGGTCGTTTACTTGCCTCGATCGCTTTGAGCGGATGACGGTTGATGAGTTCTGGGAGTGCTGGGATGTTCACACCGCCTGTGTCGCTGAGATGCGTAAGCAGGCGGAACGGGCGGGCAAAAAATAGCCCCCGATCGTTGGTGGCGATCGGGGGTTATTTGGGTGGTGATTGGGATATTGGCTACTTTTTAAAGAAAGCTGAGAACCGCGAAGACTCCTCTTCTGTGATTACCGATCGCCCGAAAAGCTCCTGACAGAACTCGAAACCCATCCGGTAGGCGGTTGCCGTGATTCGCTCGTTGGTTTCTGCGTTTTCAGCCCAGGCGCGGGTCATGGCATGAAGTTCTGGGTCGCCATTTGTATCGGAGTCGTAGTTCTCGTATAGATCGTCTGCCGTGATCGGTGATGGCGGTGAGGACTCATCCCGATTGCCCCATTGCAGTGTTAGCGTTAGCTGTCCAAATTTAAGCTTCATTGTCAGCCTCCGTGAGTGCTGTTGCCGTTTTGTGCCACTGCCGCAAGGTTTCGAGGGGGATTTTAGAGCCATACTCGTGAAGGATGTCCGCCAATTCGCAGGCTAGACGCCATTGATCTTTAGCATCCTCGTGTTGCCGAATCTCCTCCGGCGTGGCGATCGAGGCGTAATGACGCCGCTCGGTATATCCGAACGTCCGCAACGATCGCCCGTCTTTTTTCCAAAATTGATAACCGCCCGCTATGAACTGCTTAGGCGTTACGTGCGTCACCGTTGTCACGTCACTGTCGCCTCTGACTTTCTGAATCGTTACCAAGTCGCCTACCTGGATGTTTTCTAGCGAGATTGTTGCGCTACTCATCATCACCATCCCCCAAATCATTGATCGACCCAACAACCATCTCGAAAGCGTCACCGGCATCATCCGCGCGGTATGACAAGGCAAGCCAGTCAATACCGACCGA
>JBIPMB010000230.1:0-2650 GCA_044369355.1 Gammaproteobacteria bacterium
AAGCCATCATGACAGTGAAAAGCCTTCAGGTTTTGGCCATCGTCTAATAAATATAGCTTACCATCGGTTAACACGCCATCGATATCAAAGATGGCTAAACGAATTTTTTTTGCGCTGTCCAATACAGTGTTTGACATGATATTTCTCTATTGTTGTTTTATAGTCCGGCCTGCATAACATCGTGGATATTAATGGCGCCTACTAATGTTGCCGCCTCATCGACTATCAGTAATGATGTAATTTTAAAATTTTCCATGATTTCCAGGGCTTCGGCGGCCAGTAAATCGGCGGTGATAGTTTTATAGGCTGTAGTCATCACCTCATGGAGTGGTGTCTCATGAATAGAAACACCCTGATTCAGTGTTCGCCTTAAATCGCCATCGGTATAAATACCCACAAGCTTACCTTGGTTATCAATAACAGCTGTCATACCTAATAACTTTTGCGTCATTTCTAACAAGGCATTACTGACCATGGCAGAGCTGTGTATGCGCGGAATTTTATCCCCCGTACGCATGATATCTCGTACGCGCGTTAATAAACGTCGACCTAAAGAGCCACTAGGGTGTGAGCGTGCAAAATCTTCTTTGCTAAAACCGCGTGCTTCTAATATGGCTACAGCCAAGGCATCGCCCATGACCAAGGCTGCGGTGGTGCTGGTGGTAGGTGCTAAGCCTAGTGGGCAAGCTTCTTTATCTATATGTGTATTGAGTAATGCATCGGCAAAACGCGCTAAAGTAGATTTATCATGGCCACAAATGGCGATTAATTTTACCTGTAATTCTTTTAATAGCGGTAATAAGGTTAAAATTTCGCTGGTTTCACCGGAGTTGGAAATAGCTAAAACCACATCATGCTGGGTGATCATCCCCAAATCTCCATGGCTTGCATCACCTGGATGCACGCAAAAGGCAGGCGTGCCAGTACTGGCTAGAGTAGCGGCGATTTTGGCTGCTATGTGCCCAGATTTCCCCATGCCGAGTACGACTACACGTCCTTCGCAAGCGAGTATGGTCTTACAGGCATGTATAAAGTCTTGGTCTATGTAATCAACTAGTTTTTGTATAGACTGACACTCTAAATCAATGACACGTTTAGCCGCAGTAAGAAAATTTTGTTGCATTTATTCTACCTATTCAGGGCAAATGGTAACTTCGTTACATTTGCCCTGAGATTATATTGGTTGTGGCCTATTTTAGCGCAAAAAATGGCTTTTGGCTAGGGTCTGTAGCCAGTGGCTACAAGGCCCTAAAGAGGAACTATTTTTAAGTGATTATCCTCTAGATAAATCTGGGTTGCCCCCCGAGTTAATTTAGCTAAATCGAAGTCTTCCTTGACTTGGTAGACGCCCGCGATAGCAATGAGTTCTGCATCGAATTCACGGCAAAAGATGCGCGCCTGTGCTTGCTGCTGAATACCAGCCAATGCGCGTCCAGACAGTTTGCCATAGACATGGATATTGCCGCCAGCAATGATTTCAGCCCCAGGGCTAACCATGCCTAGGATAATTAAGTCATTTTCTGCATAGACTTGTAGTCCTGAACGTATGGATTGCAGGATCATTTTACTGGGTGGCTGGGGTGCAGCGGAGCTATTATTTTCTGAATTAGGGGCCATTTTTTTGCTATTTTGAGTATTGCTAGAGGATTGTTTAGGATCCATTAAAGCCAAACCCTGAAGAGAAGCTTCTTTCTTATACAAGTCGTTGCTAGTGGCAACCCCCACTAATTTTAAGCCCCTACTATCTAGCAAGGCTTTGATATCCGCAAAAGGGGGTAACGCTTCCAGGGTGTAGGAATGTAGATCTAATACAATGGGTGTGCCATTAAAGAATTGTGGTGCTTGATTGATTTTAGCATCTAGGGCTAGCGCCAAGGTGTTTAAATTATTGTCTTTTAATGGCAGTATAGTCAATGGAAACAAGCTAGCGCGTAATTGCAACGGTTCTAGCATGGCTACGGTCATAATGAATTCCTCGAATAGCGGTCGTTTGTATGTAACTAGCTGTATTATTTGCCAAAATTGGCTTTTCCTAATACAAAAACACAATATAGCTCTAAAAAAATCATCTACACTAGTATATTATAGTGTATAGTATTAAAAAATAGGGCAGAAAGCCAGTCTGTTTTATAATCAGAGAGAATGCATATGGAAAAAATATGGCTTAAAAATTACCCGCCGGGGGTTCCTGAAACCATTGATGCCAATAATCGAGGGACATTGGTTGATGTATTATTGGCTTCATGCCGCGAGCATGCAGATTCAGTTGCGTTTAAAAGTGAGTTTGGTAATCTAACTTATGCCGAATTAGATGCAAAGAGCTTAGCCTTTGCCTGCTTTTTGCAGCAAGAATGGGGCTTAAAGAAAGGCATGCGTTTGGGTCTTATGTTGCCCAATGTATTGGCTTATCCTATTGCCATGTTGGGGGCGCTGCGAGCAGGTTTAATTATTGTCAATATTAATCCGTTATATACCCAACGAGAATTGGTGTATGAACTAGTAGATTCTGGTTGTCATCATATCCTAGTTTTAGATATGTTCGCGCATACGTTAGCCGATAGTTGGCAAGAAGCGCATATGGTCAAAGCGATGGTGGCCCATCTGGGCGATTTTTCTCCTTCCTGGAAAGCAAACTTGTTACAATTTGTTT
>JBIPMB010000249.1:0-2649 GCA_044369355.1 Gammaproteobacteria bacterium
GGGTTCTATGGTGTTGTTCTAGAACAACACTTGTAAGTCATTGATTATTCGTTTATCTCTTCTTTTTCTATAAGACCCTGTTCTTCGAAAAACTCTAATGTGTCCCCTATGCCCTTATTTACTCCCCTCAAGTAACAAGCATAGCACGCTGCTATCATTAGACCTATCTGTAGTAAGTCCATTAGGGTAAATGTGATTGAGTTCATGCTTATCCTTTCTGCTCAATATTCGTACTCCTTCTTGAAATAACAAAGTAGTTCCTCCTCTAGAGTAAAAGCTTCTATTTCCCAAGGCTGATCCCAATACGAATCAATATCGCAGACTTCGCCATGCCAAAGTGTTTTATAACCGTCCTTGAAGTATCTTTCCTTTAATTCATTTTTAGCGAACTGTTTTACATGCACCATTTCATGTGCGAGTAATTTTAACATTCTATTAGTTCGCATTTTTCGCAAATCAATTTCAAAACTTCTTATCTTACCAGAACAATCTTCAGGTGAACAATAACCATTTGCATTACCTAAGTTATCATGCACTAATATTCTAATACTTAAGTGTTTGATTAGTTGAGGCGACATCAACATGTATGCATAAAAATGTGTCGCCGTTTTTAAAACAGATGTTAGATTCCTATCCCGAGCGTTTCTAACAGTGACATACATTTAATCAGTGAACGCAGGTGGTTCGTGATTAAATAATTCTTCCTCTACTTTATTAATTTTTCTTGGATTGTCGTTAAGAACTTCCTTTAGTAAGAGTTTATCCTCTTCAGTTTGTTCTTGGATTGGCTTTTGATTTGGATGAGGGAATAGCATAATGCCTCCTAAATTTTTATACCAGAGAAATCACGGGACTTCTTAAATATGGAACCCATATCATATGTATCAAGTTTAGTTTCGTCTATTTTCAACCCAGAATCAGACAATCCTTTCTGTGCTGTTTGCTCTAGATCATAAAGTTTCATTCTTGCTCTATCAATCCCGACGACGAACCTTTTATTTATTGTTGGATCGTTGTACCTATTCTTTAGTTGTTTCACCATTATCTGATTTAACTGATCCAGCTCTTCAGTTGCAATAAGGGCAAACATGAGATCAACTGTAGCAGGAAGACCAAATGATTCTGAAGTATCTGTAAGTTCAACATCAGTGTTTCCATAACCGCCTCTTGTAGTCTGAGTCGCAGATAAAATAGGTAAGTTTTCTTCTACTGCCAAGCCTCGTAGTTCTTCAGCAATAGATTTAATTAAAGTGTAAGAATTAATATTTGCCCCAGCTTTGAATCTAGAAGATGCGCAAATATTAAGATAATCAACAATTATCATATCAGGTTTGAATTGTCTCTTTAATTGCAATTCATTTAGTAAAGCTTTGAAGTGACCGACGTGTGCCCCAGTAGTTGGATACTCTTTAATAATCAATTTACCATTAGTTTTATCTTTGATCTTATCAATTCGATTGTCAAATAACGCCTTCGGTAAATCTTTAAGTTGATCTAAAGTGATGTTCATTAGATTCGCATCAATTCTTTCTGCGATTCTTTCTTCAGCCATCTCAAGTGTAATGTATAAAACATTTTTACCTTGAGCCAATACAGATGCTGCAACATGACACATGAATAACGATTTACCAACACCAGTACCAGCCAATACTACATTCAATGTCTTATTTGGTAAACCACCATTAGTAATCTTGTTAAAATAATCTAGATCAAATGGTATACGAGATTCAACCTTATGATAAAACTCATATCTAGAATCTGAGTTATCAATATAATCATGACCTACGTTATTGTCAAAACATACTGCGAGGGCGTCTTGGAGAAGCTGTGGGATTCCGTCGGTTGACAGGCTTTTGTTACGACCATCAATAATGGTAATAGAATTAAGAATCGCATTATATAGTGCCTTATCTTTACAAAATTTTTCTGTTTCCTTCAACAACCAATCCTTGTTATGATCTGTCGGAATCAATTCATTTACATACTGAATAATTTCTTTATACTGATCATCATTTAAGGATTTATCATTTTGAAATGCTACAATCAAAGCATCTTTATTCGGCAAAGCATTATATTCATCTATGAATATTTTGATCTGATCATAAATCTTTTGTTCTGTATTGTCAGTAAAATAATCCCGCTTCATGAACGGGATAACTTTACGCATATACTTATCATCATTAACTAGATTTTGTAGAATAACAGTTTCTATTTTCGAACTCATTTATTCCCTTCGTAATTTTCAATAGCTTTAGTTAGAATATCATTCATAATAAAATTCATAACTAAATTGAAAGATTCAGTATTCAAATCTTTTTCCTCTTTGCCTTTTGGAAAAGTTACGTAGTTAAAATCCATTACCATGTCACTACCATCATCGGGCAAAGATACATCATTGATACTAATTGTAGTACCAGCAAAATCTCCATCCTCAATTTTAAATCCCCATGCCGTGTCGGAGAGATGCCACGGGCTATACTTCACTAGCATTTTCAAACTCCTCGTTCAATTCCTCTTCAGATAATTGTTGCTGTAACATTTCTGTTCCGGCAATTTTATATCTTGATTCTATATAATCTCGAAACTCTTTGCTAGTTAAAATTGGCATCCAAAAGTCTTTTGTATAAGTATCTTTATGTCTAAATTTCT
>JBIPMB010000267.1:0-2649 GCA_044369355.1 Gammaproteobacteria bacterium
GGAAATCCGCCGCCGTCGCCACAGGTCGCCCAATCTCTGACCCCGGCACAGTTTCAGCCTCCATCGATGTCCACCCCATCCGCCGGATTTGAGCCGGATGGATGGGATTAAACCCAAACCCTAATCCAGAAATCATGACCCTAACACCCGAACAGCCCCGAACCAAAGACTATGAGTTTATTAATGGCGCTTATGCGCTGTTGAACATGCGTGACGAAGATTTCGCAGCGCTGCATCCTTGTCAGTTGAACCGGTTGCGTCAGCTCATCAACCAATGCCATGAGCGGCTACCGGTCATCACCGAGCATATCCAGGCTCAACGCCCGAGCGCATAGTTCACCCTCACCAAAGCCCCAAAGCCATGACACACGAACAAATCCAAACCCACACCGCTGAGACCCTGGCATCGATCGCGATCGTCGAACGCATGTTAGACGTAGCCGTAGCGCCCGAGAATATCGCCTGCATGGGCGAACGAGAGCTTGAGGCTCTATGGACTGCTTTACGCGGATTGAGTCGGTTTGAGCGGTCGTTACGCCTTGCCTCAGAGCGTATCGAAGAGAAAGCCTTTGAGGCCGATATCGAGTGGTTAACGACTGACCACGGCTAACGATCGCACAACCCATCACCAAACACCCCGAACCCATGAGACACATCCTCATCCCCCTCGGTATCGCAGCCGCAATTATGAGCGCCCTGGTCATCACAGGGAAAGGCAATATCGACGCGGGAACCTTCACCTACGACCCGCGCGACGACATGCCCGCTAACGCTGAAACGACAAACCGCTAGGCGATCGAGAAATCACCTAACGGCTCTAACCACCCCGATCGCCTCATCTCTTACCAAGGGCGATCGGGACTACTAACATTCAATCATGGATTTTTTCTACGGTATCCGTTCCCTGGCTCATCACGCAAAATACACGATCGGCGGTAAGTCAATCTTGCGCGGTGGCATCCCCCAGTGCGATTTGTCCCCCAAGGATCGAGCGTACTTTGAGCGACTGGCGCGGGACGAAAAGCAACTGTTGGAAGACGAAACAGCCGCATTACGAGCCTTGGCAGCGGGACAGAATTTCCACGCTCAACGCCTAGCAAATTGGGGTCAGTACCAGGCAATCAACGACGCAGCCAAGGCTCATCGAATCGGCACGAAACTACAGCGCCAAATTGGTCAAGCCCAACACCAGTCACGGATTTTGGAACTGAAACGCAGCCACAAAGAGTTACTGGCTGCAAACCGTGAAGCTAACGATCGCATGAAATGGCGAACGGTAGACACGACGGCAACGGCACAGGGTCAGGCTCAGTCTCAAGAGCAATCGCAGCAATGGGGGAACGTGTGATGAGTACCCTCTATCGCTTTGTTGGCCTTGCTTGTAGTACCTTCGCCCTGTTTCTCATGCTTGGGTTTTTCGCGCATTGGTGGGGTCGTGTCGTTGCCCTACTGGTGATTGCGGCTGCATGTTCGCCCATGTTTTTGGCGGGTTCAGAGGATGAGCCAAACCCCAATGGCGGTGTGTTCGCCCTCGTGGTTTTGGTGGCAATTGGCTCGCTTGCCCTCATGGTCGGGGGTGCATGATGCTGACCCCGATTGACCCTAATCGTGATTTGAAACTGTGCCTGGGTCTGGCTGCATCCGGAGCGCTTGCTATTACCCCGCTTGCCTTACCGGCGAACGCCCTCACCCGGTCGATTTTCCCGATCGCATCCGTGACCGGCTCGATTGCGGCCATAGCCAAAACAAACGAGTACGAGTACCAGGACAAGCAAAACGCAGACGCTAAGGAACGGTGGGACGCCCTCAAGCAAGACATGGATGATTCACTCCTGATTAGTTCCCAAGCCTTTTACACGGCCAATCCTCAAGCCTGGATACAACGCCGTGAAGTACCTCACCAATGGCATGAGCAATATCTAAATGCTCGATTTTCGCCCTTGCCTGAACTGCCACAGCCACAGTTTGAGACGGTCGCTCAACCCCAACCCCAAACAATCCAACAACCTGGCCAGGTTCGAGGCGGTAGTTTTGATCGTGCGGCTGCTACCGATTCGCCTGGTACAGGTTGGGGAGATTATGAACCGCGTCCACAACCGCCGATCGCGCAAACCTTCACGCTAAACAGACCTGACCCGGACGCATGGCTTAACGAACTGGTGAACTACCCGAGCGTCCTGGTGTTCGGCGCACCCGGTTCTGGCAAGACGACATTCGCGGAGGAACTTATCACCCGGCGATCGTCGCACCAGGTCATCGCGATCGACCCACACTATCAGCCCGGTAAATGGAGTGGAGCCGAAATCGTCGGGGCGGGGTTTGACTACCCGGCGATCACCGCGTTCATGCTCGATCTACTCGATATCGTCCAGCAGCGCTACCAAGCCTATTCGCAGGGTGTTACCCAGTTCCCACCAATCACGATCATCGCAGAGGAGTTAACCAACTGGTCATCACGGGTTGGCGGTTCAGAGAAGCTAATTGAACTTATCCCAGACGCCCGGAAGATTGGCTTACATTTTCTGTTTGTGGCTCACGATCGCACCATCAGCGCGTTAGGTGGAAAGTCGGGACTACGGAAGATGTTGGACGCCACTTTATGCGAGGTTGAGCTACTCGTTAAAGCCGATGCTAGCGGTGTACAACCTG
>JBIPMB010000231.1:0-2647 GCA_044369355.1 Gammaproteobacteria bacterium
ATAGAGAATCAAGAAATGCATCACAAGGATGATAATTTCAAGATATCGGAGTACTAGCTTTTAAGCTAATAATCCGCTTTGTAAGCGTTTACCAAGCTACCGGCTTTAGCCGGTAGTGATTGACAATCCTTGGTTGCTGATGAATTATCTTTCTAGAAAGAAATTATCGCATTACTGGGTATTAACTTCTAACGATACTTTGTTAAAAAAGGTTTTAGTGAACAGCAGTGAGGACACCAAAGACAAATTATCGCGCTTGATGCAAGGAGAAACGATTACGGACGTAATTAATATTAATTTGCGTTATGAGGACTTGATCGACAAAAAAGAGTCGCTGTGGACGTTGTTATTATTTGCAGGTTATTTAACGGCGATCAGTAAAGAGGAAGACGAAAACGATTTACAATGGTGCTGTCAACTCAAAATTCCTAACCAAGAAATATTAGCACAATACACTAGTATTTTCAAAAGCTATTTAACTGAAGACTTAGGCAAAACAAAATATGATACTTTCTTAAAAAGCTTATTGACTGGTGATATTAAACAATTCACGGGCTTATTGAGTGAATACTTGCTGGATTCTTTCAGTGTCAAAGATACGCCTGCCATTTTTAATGCCGAAAATATTTATCATGCACTCATGCTAGGTTTGGTTGCCAGTATCCGAACAACGCATCACGTCGATTCCAACAAAGAAAGCGGTACGGGGTTTTATGATCTACTGCTTACACCTAAAACGGCAGCGCATTCCTTGGGCATTCTATTAGAGCTGAAATATTTGAAAATAACGTCTACTCAAGATCCAGTAAAAATACAGGCTTTATTAGAAGGGCAGGCGCAAATAGGCTTAAAACAAATCAATGATAAACAATATGAAACGATGTTGAAGCGTACACCTCATATTACGCAGCTGTTAAAAGTGTGTATGACTTTCTCGGGTAAAAATGTACTGTCGTTGCATCAGTTTAAAGATTTAAAAACACAGTCGCACACCGAGCCCGTATTGAGTACTTTTGAACGTGAACAAGATAAAGAATACTAGTTCAATCTAAAGCCTAAAATTGGTGGATGAGTCGCTGACTGTAGCCGCTTGAGAGATAATGTCTAAACAACTGCTGGGAGCAAGTCCTTGCAAGCCGCCCGATTCACACAACCACCACCGATTGCTCTGTTGTTTTAATACAATGAGCTCATCTTCTTTGTCAAAAGACAATTGATCTGGTTTTTTAGCTTGATAGCTGCAATTGGCTCGAGCGATAATGAGTTCTTCTGGAGATAATGTGGGTAACTTGTTTTTAATTTCATTAGCAGCTATGTTTAAGCTTGTAAAACTGCTACTAGTCGGTGGAATTAATGCTTTAGGTGCAGCCCACATGCTCATTACATTCGTACTACATTTCTTCACTGCTGCGACTTCCAGCTCTTGCTGTTGTTTTCCCTCGGCAGCGCGTTGTTCTTTTTGTGCAACCGCATTAAATTGTTCTTGTTCACGTTGTACTCTTGCACCATAATTTCTATCCTTTTCTTCCATCCAAGCTTTGATGGGCCCACATTCGTCGTATTGGACGTAAGACCAATAATTCCCGTTGTGATCGGGATAACCTTTGACCCTATCTGGCCGTACAGAAAACCCCTCAATTTTAGTGCCGCTAGGCGCATGATGTACTGTAAACCAATAACGTTCGCTATCTACTTTGTCGGGAAATCCTTGAACCTCATCTACTTTCCAGTAGAAATCATTAATCACACGCCCATCTTTACACTTTAAGTACCACCAATAGCGACCTTGTTTGTCTGGCCATTTCGAACGTCCTCGACAGTCTGAACTTTCAATGTCTAACGCATCTAGCCCGGCAGCCGGAAACGTATCTTTAATCTGGTCTCTCTCATTCCCATTTTCCCTATTTTCTCTGTAGTCTTTTAGGCCGAGGGACGCGGCGCGAGCGGAGGCGAATTGGAAGTAACAGACAGTAGGCCTGGAATGACCCCACAGCGGGGTCATTCCGAACGATTGAGTTTTCATTTTTAACAATCCTCTAGTTAGTTCACTGTCTTCCTGAGTCTCCCTATCTTCTAGACGTTTATTTTCGGCAACAATAAGCCTTTCTGCTTCTTCCAGCTCTAAGCGTCGTTGTTCCTCAGTGGCGCGTTGTTCTCTTTCCGCTGCCGCGTTTGGTTGTTTTTATTCACGTTGTACTCTTGCACCATAATTTCTATCCTTTTCTTCCATCCAAGCTTTGATGGGCCCACATTCGTCGTATTGGGCGTAAGACCAATAGTACCCGTTGTTATCGGGATAACCTTTGGCCCTATCTGGCTGTGTAGAAAATCCCTCAATTTTAGTTCCACTCGGTGCGTGATAGACTGTAAACCAATATCGGTCACTATCTGCCTTGTCGGGAAAACCTCGAACTTCATCTTTCTTCCAGTAAAAATCTTCACTGATTCTTCCATCCTCTAAGATCAACCGCCACCAATAGCGGCCTTGTGCATCGGGCCAGTAATCTTCTTTGTTCGGTCCGTCAGGTTTATGTAGTTACGTGGGATAGGGTTAACACCCTCGCCTTTAGGCGAACACTTCAGTATGGTATCTTATGGATCTTGAGAGTAAAACTGGGTGTTGAAAAATGGAATACAGGAAAGGATC
>JBIPMB010000238.1:0-2643 GCA_044369355.1 Gammaproteobacteria bacterium
CTGCGTATCCCAGATGGCTTCCAACGAGATGTAGTCTGGCCCAATCACTGATGATTCGTCCGCGCAGGAACACACCTGCTCCACCGTCTTGCGCAGCTTCCGCTTGATCAGAGTGTTCGGGGGTGCCGTCACAGACAGAAATCGCTTGAAGTCATCCCAACGAATGGCCCGCAGGCTTTGCTGCGTCGTGGACGACTGGACGCGTCCAACAGTATGCCGAATACCAACATACACGCTGAGACACCCCAACACCAACTGCTCGTTCGTTCCCTGCTGTGCTGGTGCAGTACTAGTTGTCTGCGTGTGTGGCCATGTTACATCCTCCGCCTGAGAATGGACAGCACGAGCCTCCGAATGTACGGTCCCGCTCTCCAGAGTGCTTATCGTTGATCCTGACACTGGATCCACGTACAAGTTTTGGTCGACGTCCCATCGCCACTCGGACATTCTGTGGATGCTCGGCAGGGGTGGAGGCACTTCTGTAGGCGGTGGCATGTAGTCCACGTCCCAGGGCTGCAGCAATCTTCCGAGATTCAACTCGGAACCGTGCAACCCGTGACCTACTACAGCGGTGAAAACGCCGAGCTCGTGAATTTTAACCTGTTCCACCAGACATCATGCACGTCACGAAAGTGTCCTGCAATGCATGACTCACCAATGGATCGTTTACCAAAGTCTGGCAAAAGCAGAAAGTGGCGTACCCATTGGTTCCGAAAAAGCGGAAGAGTTCGTTCCGTCCCCATCACGCGAGTTTGTTCGGAGATGCTCTCATCATACACAATGAGAAAATGGTGTGCAAGGACCGTTGCGATGGCTTGGGCGAGCTTTCGCTCCAAGCTTAAAAACCTGCGTAGGAGTCCTTCTCTCGCTCCCTGCGACACGATTCAGTGCCAGAACGTTGGTAAACTGCTGACCGTGGCCGCGACCGTGATAGGAGGGTCAGAGCGTGACACTGCCTGTGACATCATGACTGCTCACTACATAAGGGTCACAGTGACTGTCACGATGGAACAGTGACTGTCACGATGGAACAGTGACAGTTGCGCCGACCTCGTTCCCTTGCTCAAAATGCTTGGGTCACTGTCACGGACAGACACGATATCCAGGACACGATCCTCCCTCCTTCCTTCCTCACACCCGATCCCTCCCCCGCAATGTCAGAGTCACTGTCACTGTCACGATGTCACGGCCATGATGTCACGGGAACTTTCAATCAGTCACGGTCGCGATCCCACATTCACGGTCACGCTGCCTCCCTCCGTCCCTCTCTCCCTCCCGAACCCTCATGATATAACGGTCGCAGTCAGTGTCGTGACGTCACGGTCAAGGTCAAGGTCACTGTTGCAGCCCCTCATGATGTTCGGGTCACAGTCATGGTCACCATGGCACGGTTACGGTCATGATATGACAGGAGATCTGGTAGGGGGTGACCAAGCCAATCGGCATCGAAGGCACACCATATCCCCGTCCTTGAGCTCTCATCCGCGTTGATCGCAGATGTGCACTATCATTCGGCGTGAGGTCGATGACAGCCGTTTCTCCCTGTTTTGCTCGCGGGAAGGGAACACGAATACTGCCCTCAAATCCGCGCGCATTCAACCGCAAGAAGTCCCCCTTCCTGTGTGGCACTACAATTGCAACAGAGAGCGTGAAAGCTTTTGTCGTCTGTGCTTCCGTGGTAGCAAGCGGGAGCAACTGTGTCTTGCACTGCGTCCTCAAGCGTTGAGTTCTGTATGATGTTGCGGTCGGGAAACAATCATCCACTGTCTGTCCTACTGAAACAGCAGAAGGTTCCAGGAGAAGATTTCGTAGGTGATCAATGTTCGCAGCATTCCCTGGTAGAGATAGCGAGCATCTGCTACGTTCAGGTTCTGCAATTTGGCAAATTCTTCCATTTTCCTGTGAACTGAATCATCGTGCCCTGTCTCCACGAGCGGCCCTGACGTTGTCCCTGTGTGATGGTCACTACGCTGCTCGCCTGCAGCTGCTCCAGAGTCCTGATCTTCGCCTCCGGCGCCGCTAGCGTGCTCACCTTCGCCCCGTGGTCCGGCAACATCCAGACCCGCGCGCGATGAATTCAATCCACCATTTACCTGATCATTTACCTGATCACGCCCTCGATCACAATGCTCGGAGCCCGAGGCCTGCTCAGGTCGGCTGCCCCCATTCGTGCAGCCTCCCCGATTGGCCAAAGAATAAGCATGTGCGTCCTCGCCTTCTTCCCGCTCTCCGTTACGGTGACTGCATGCAATGATGTCCCGGATGCGTGACTCACTCGGCACGACAATTGGCACCAATGTGGTGCCTCTGTGCTGGGTTGTATCATCGTCGCAGAGAGGACTGTACTGCCGCCATTGGCTCGAAGTGATGTTATCTGGTTGCGCATCCTCAACATTCATGGGGTCACGTCGCCCTGCGTACCCCGGGAGCGGTGCCCAGACCCCTTGACACTGCAACTCGGCCGGCACAACTCGTTTCGCCTTAACGCCCTGTCTGCAAGCATAGAGCTGTTCGTTCTCGTCCTCGTTGCAATTGTATTGACCAGTCTTGCAGTCCCAGCATTGGATGGGCTGCAACATCTTTCCCCAAAACATGGCTTCATCAGAAGGCAGCCCCGGCGCAAGAACGTAAACTGCAAACCTT
>JBIPMB010000232.1:0-2638 GCA_044369355.1 Gammaproteobacteria bacterium
TTTCATAATATCTCCTGTTTTTGACGACACAAGTATATTATGTTTTTTAAGCAAAATCAGCGAGTTACACACACCTTTTTACTTTTTTGTCCAGTACAGAGTTTAAACTCGTTATTACCACTTAGCCTTAATATTCCCTTAAGGTTTCTGTATTAAAATAGGTACATAAAAATCATTAAGAAGGTATATTTAATGGCAGCAAGTACTTTTGATATCAATGACGTAGCAGATAAGATCCGTGCTAAGGGGACAAAAGAAACCGAATTATCGTCTGAAGAAAAAGAGTGGCTCCACTTAGTCGCAGAGAAATACTGTTCAAATCAAGCCCCAGATCAAGCTCCAGCTCCGCACAACCCTAATCGATTTGATGTGTATCCTATTGAGAGCTCATTTATACTTTTTAGTGATACTTTTTTTAATGATAAGGCCGAAGAGAAGCTAATGATAGAGCATATAGTAGAACAAACGGCTCACTTAGACTTAGAGGCTTATACAAAATTTTTTTACGAACTACTTACCATTCAAGAGGGGTTGGCGGCCATGAGTAAAAACCCTATAGAAATCGATAATCTCCGGAGATTACCTGGAGATAAACAAAAGGAGTTTGCTTTGTCTATTGGAGAAAGAGAAAGGGCCAAAATTATTGAAAAAGCACAACCGCCTGTATCTCATGAAAAAAGAGGGACAATGGGTGCTAACGGACTGTTTGTGCCAGATCCTATAAAACGAGAAATCAAACCAGCAACTTCAGCTTTGGGGGCAGGTGGACTTAACGTGATACCTGGTGGACCATCTATTCCAACACGTGCTCCATCTGCTCCTAAACCAGATCATAAGCCTCCAGCTTCGAGATCAAGTGGACTTGACGTGATACCTGGTAACGCAATGCCATCACCGTATCCACCATCTACTCCTGTACGTGATCCATCTCATCAACCAGCGTATAGATCCCCAGGGCCACAATATTTTCAACCTCCAGCAGCAGCTCCCAAACAAAAATTACTAGACCCAAAGAAGATACTGAAAGATCTTCAACAACAAAAAAAAGAAGAAGAAAGAGTAAAGATTATTGCGGAGCTAAGCCTGTATAAAGAGGGCGTAGAGGCTGATTTAGCTGCTGGCAAAGAATATGATTTCCTTGGCTTCGGTGTATCTAAAAACTGGAAAAAAGCTGCTGTTGAAAAGGTATTAACTCATTTAGATAAGAACTATTCTATAGAGGATTTAGCATTAGTCTTGCAAGATAAAATAGCTTTAGAAGATGGTGGTTTAAATAAAATTGTATCGAAAATAGATGGATATCCTACAGCAATCCAAAATGCGAAAGGTTCTCCTAGCCCGCGCAAATAAATCAAAATACTGCCATCCTCGATTGCAAACCGGGGATGGCAACGCTTTAATGTAGGGTTATTTTCAGCGCCGCTACTATATCGTCATAACTGGGCAAGATCGCTTCCCAGGCTTTACTCAGGGGAATAAACGAACCCGCATCAATAAGATACGAGATGACAGCAAAGTTATAATCAATATTGAATTTCAATTAGTTACAGAAAAATTTTAACATTCTGCCTTTTAAAAAGTGCAATTTGAATTCATTACTCTCACTTAGCCTTAATATTTCCTTAAGGTTAATCTATTATAACTCTATCCTGAGAGTGCTAGTGATTTTGAATATGAAACAGAAGATCATCACAGCTGTTGTGAGTGATTATCGTTAAACTGAATATAAATGAGGGATAAAATAATGGCTGCACATTCAGTAAAAGATCTAGAAGATATGATATTATGGCCGAAATTTAGTGAAGATGCATCTTGTCTGAGGAGTTTTAAAGATAGTATAACCTTAGATTGCTTTTGGGATCCAGTCGTTTGTAATGATGGATTCACATATGAACGTAAAGATATAGAACAATGGTTCGAAATTCATAATACCTCGCCCAGAACTGGCGCCATATTATCCTCTAAAGACCTTAGACCTAATCATGACCTCAAGGGCTCAATAGCTGAAATATTTGAAAAATATAAAGAAAAAAATCCTTTTTCAGTTGAGCAATTAAATCTAGAAACAGAAGACATACTTCCTGTATCAAAAGAAAAGCTCACATTTTTAAGCAAAGATGAACAACATGAATTGAGACTTTTAACCTATCTCATTAAAGTTGCTAAATTTTCTTCTGAAAAACTAGATTCTAGATTTAAACGGTTAACAGATAAAGCCGAAAATGAGCACAACGCTGCAGCAACGCCTCTGCAACTTTCGCCGTTACCAACTCCTTCAGCACCACCATTGTCTGACTGGTATCCTCTTAGCCTTGATATAGTTCCTGAAGAAATGAAATCCAGATCTGAACAACTAACGGATAAAGCTACAGTAACGCCTCTCTTCACTCCTCAGCCACCTTCGCCATATCCAGCCGCCTCGGCACCACCATTGCTTTTATATCCTCATTTAGCAGACCGCCATTCCGCTGTGGCACAATCGGTGCAATATTCATCTCCCCCATCAAGTTCTTCTTCATCCAGTTCTGTTTCATCACAATATTTAGATTCAAAAATAGATAGCGGCTTATCCAATTTTATAAATGGCACTTTTAATAGAAAAATTTCCCCTGGTGCCACTCAAGCTCGCTATAATAGC
>JBIPMB010000237.1:0-2631 GCA_044369355.1 Gammaproteobacteria bacterium
GTTTTATGGGTTTGGGTGTTAGAATATTATTGGAGAGATCAGAGGGAGAAATGCCAACGACAACTGATTATGTTAGCTCGGTTTCAATGTTGCCAACACTGGAATTTTTAGAGTTAGTAGCTAAGAAGCAATGGGATTCAGATGTTAGTTATGGCCTGGGGATATCAACAATTGTCCCGATGTTTCACTCCACAACCAACTCGGAATGGCTGTGTCTTAATTCTGAATCAGAGTTTTTGGAGTCACCAAAGGGAACTATATCAATTAAGAATCCGTTTGCTTACACCCGACCGGAATCATCCCCTGTTTATGTTGGCTATAACGATATTTCGATCCCATCTGCTAAGGCAAATAAAGCCAAATCACTCTATTTGTTCAGGATAGATGAAGATGGGAAAAATGAAGTTATTATGGTTTCTAATTATGATAAGAAGCCTGATAATGTTACCAGCGCGCCGCCCATAGATTGCTTTTCTAGGGAGTGTCTGACGTGGTTTAGTAGTGATGTTGATTGGTTTACGGGTTTTGGTGTCACCTCTCAATCTTTAGCTTCGTTTGTGGTAGATGATAACGGGATTATATTAACCAAGTCTAGCGACCTTTTATCTGGACTTATAACTAAATCCGTTACCACGGTTGACTATACAAATATCCAGGTTATTAACACGGTTTCAGAGTTGACCCCGTGGGTATCCGTTCAACTATCTACGGGTGTTCAGTATATGGGTTCAGAAGACGATAAAGCTAATATTTTATTTTTGTTTTCAGTGGACAAAGACAATGATTCCTTGGTTGCTTTTGCTCACGGATATACAGCGCCGGGAAAGCAAGGTTTTCTTTATGATATTATTGAAACACAAATCTATTTTGATAGTAGCGAAATTATTGTTATATGAAGATCAACGGAACATATAAATTTAAGACTCAAGCAATACAGGATAATTTTGCCTCTTTGTATATCAAAGTGGAGTTTGGAGGGGAGAGTAAAATATCCCATAATGATTTTGCGTCCATTGTTTCAAGAGGGCTTATATCAGATTTTTCAAGCCTTTCTCAGTCCGCTCAGGGTCAGGGACTAAACCCAGATTTAAGCACAGATGTCAAGATGACACTGTTTGCAAGTAACGGAAAAGGAAGGGTTTTTTATAAACGAGAATTTCCTAATTATCTTCAGTATTCGGGTATATCATCAGACAGACGTAGTGTTTTTTCTATAGCTTACGGTTCTGCAAAGAGGAATCGCTATAGTTTTTGTTTAGCAGAATTGAAGGCTTATATTGAAATTAATGAAGATGGATTGTTTTCCATATATGGAGTCATTAATCCAAATTCTTATCTTGATGTTTTTACTGATAATCTCGATGATGGCTTACCATTATTCAGGTCTTTTAGATATTCCTACGGAAGAAACAATTTTGTTTATTATCCAATTTTATCGTTCAAAGATTATGAACCTTTAGTTCAAATCGGAAACCTATCACACGCTACATGGCCTGAAAATACTCGCGACCCCATTCCAATTACGGGAGGCACTCTTGTCGGAAGCTTCTTTTATACGGGGGCGGGTGTGTGGACTTCTTTCCCAGGAGGTATCAATTTCCCAGACCCTATCGTAAACGATATGGGACGTTATTCCCTCGGCTTTTCATCTTCTTTCGCTCACAAATATCCAAACACTAATATCTACTCTACGATTGGAAGTCCTTTAACGTATAGAGTTGGGGAATGGAGTGAGTCGATAGGTGTAAACTACTATATAGACATAAACGAAAGTCATTCTTTTACCTTTCAACACCACCCAACTATTAATAATAGTAATATTAGCGACTATTCCTACCCTCTTTATACCCCAATTATTAAAGACGCAAAAACAGGGAGTTTGTTATCTTCTAAATTTTATGAGAGCGGTACTTTTAGTCCAGAAATACTAAAGGACGGAGTGTTATTACCTTTTGACTACACTGCAAGAAGTAACGAACTTTTTGGCACAAATTTTTCAAGTTTGCCTCTGGGGTATAAATATTGGGCTACCGAACCAACACTGTTTTTATATGATGATAATATTTATACATCTAAAATTGTTTACAACAACGAAAAAAACAAATGGAATATAACGGCAGAAAAAAACGTTAGTAGCTATTGGCATAACAATGAATACAATGCTTTTGATCCCTTTTTAGTTGGTAAAACAGCCCAAGAATCCACGCTCGAACATTCAGGGCTTGACACTGAGTTTACGGAATCTTCAATAGAATACTCTGGTACTCAAATTGGCCTCAGAAGTATGGGCTATTCTTCAGAAACTAAAACCCTATGGAAATATTGCAATTCGGCTTTTATCCCTGAGTCTGTTGCTTGGGAAGATAAAGTTTAAGATTCTCGAAAGTTGGCATCCGCCGCCCAACCTCCGCATCCTCAGAACACAGCCACCAATTACAAAATGATTTGATTTGGTGATTATTTGCGATCGCTTCCAACTCCCCCCATAAGAAATCACAGGCGAGTTTATCAAGATCATTCTTATACCACAAACTAACCTCAATAAAATGTACCGGAATATCGCCAAACATCCCAATTATTTCAGGGAGACGAGCCAAAATAACGGGGGCATTGTAACTCTTAATGTGAGTT
>JBIPMB010000262.1:0-2628 GCA_044369355.1 Gammaproteobacteria bacterium
TTTGGATCATGTTGTTGGCCGTACACCTCACCGCTACTAAAGAATAGGAATCTCTCCGCACTATGTTTTAAAGCATGGTCCAAAAGATACATAGTGCCAACTGAATTAGTTTTTAGCGTTCCTACTGGATCGGTGCCGAAAAACTTTGGACTCGCCTGGCTAGCACTGTGAATTATCACGTCAGCTTTGGGGAAATTCGCAGGTAGGGAAGCATTCAGGTCACAAGAAAATATCCTTAAGTTGTCCGAATTTAAATTTGGGTATAGACGTATTAACTTTTCAGGTTGAGAGCGGGATACAACCAGAATTTTGAGTTTTAGACTCATGATTATACTGGCAGCTAAAAGAGTCTTAACTAAATAAGAGGCCAAAAACCCACCACCCCCTGTCACCATTACTGTTTTATCTGAAAGTTGGCTCCAGGGTAATTCCAAAGAAGTTATATCATGCATATCTGCTTCAATAATTGAATTTTCTCTTATCGCCACAAAGTCCAACTCACGCTAACTTAGCCATGTTAGATATATTGTGGGCAATTTCTTCTAATTGAACGAGGTCGCGCTCAGAATCGCAAGTCTGCCAGAATCCATTATGTTCAAATGCCATTAGTTGATTCGCTAAAGCCAGCTCTTCGAGTGGTTGGTTTTCAAGGGGTGTATGTTCAGAGAGCGAGGTGGTGAATTCCCAGAATTTAGTATTCAAGAGGTAAAACCCTCCATTGACACGACTTGACTCAATAACTGGTCTAGAAGCAAATCCACGGACCATTGCTTCATTTGGACGCACGCCTAACACTCTGAATCTAACAGGTAGCTTTGCCGATAACACTGTGGCTATACGGCCATGCTTCTCATGAAAATCCAGCTGTGCCCCCAGGTTCACGTCACACAGAGTATCCGAATAAGCTACAGAAAAATTTTCTCGTTGACCCAAGACATTGAGAGCCACGCGACATGATAAAAGTCTTGATCCTGTCGTTGCCTCTGGATTTGAAGCTACAATCCAGATTTTACACTCATTGCCTGCCAAACTTATTGAATATGATCTCTGTTTATAATCTATAACCTCTGCACCTAGCGAGATTAGTACACCGTTAAATGCTTCTCCTTGAAAACCTACCGCTAAGAAAAATTCTGTTGCTCCATATAGTGCGTAATTGAGCATGACCCAATAGACCATTGGTCTTTCGTTCACTAAAATTAGCCCTTTATTTGTGCGCTTATTCTCTTTCTCTGTCAAAAAAATCCCTTTACCGCCACAAAGAATTATTACTGGAGTTTCGACAAGTCTTCCTGCATGACTCATGAAATTTCCCTCCATAATCCATGGCTCTTTGCGCGAATTATGATGTCACTCACTACTTCCTTGGATCCAACGCAATAATCTATTGTTACATTATCAGGATAAGAAAAAATCTCAACTCGGCTACCGGCAGCTATATTGAGCGCTAGCCCCGCAGCCACATCCCAAACCTTAGCGCCTAAGCCAAAACAGGCCTGAAACTTATTGGATGCAGTCCAACATAAATTCAAGGCAGCGCTTCCAGTTCGTAAACATCCGCGTGTGCTCTCATTGACTTCTTGAAATAGAAGATATTGGCTCGAGCCTGCTTTTGCGGCAAAACTTGCTGCTACTAGGGCATTCTGACTTATTTCATGCACGTGATTGATTGCTTTTCCATTTAGATAGCTGGTTTCATTACTGAGTGTGGCATAAAACTCATTAAGGGCTGGCGCACAAACAAAACCTAGGGAGGGTTGTCCATCCTTTAGCCAACCAACTGACACGGCATAATAAGGAATCCCATTGGCAAAATTTGCTGTTCCATCAATTGGATCTATTACCCAATAATTATTCTGTAATCTGGAAGGAAGTGGACTTTCTTCTGAGATTACATCCCAACCTTTTTCAATCAATTTTTCTGTCAAGACTTTGTTTATTTCTAAGTCTGCTTCGGTGACAACGTCACGCAAATTTCCTTTTCGATTTATCACTGCTGCGCTGTTTGACTCCTCCGCTATTATTGCACCACTTAAAACAGCATTAATCCCCATTTCTACTAACTCAAATTCTTTTCTTATCAAACTAGTCATCTCAAGAACTTAACAATTCTTGTACTATTGGTTCAACGTCAAAATTTTGGAGTCGTAGCATCAAATCTAGCGGTTCATCTGGGCGAAGCCCCAAGATATATCTATTAAAAGCCTTTGTGCCCATTGCATCGCGCATAGTACTCAAATATCGATCTGGATCCTTCTCGCTTTTGAAAAGTAGTGCCCCCATAATTCCCTTTATGATATTTTGCGGTAAAACACCCAACGAAAGGCACATTTGGGCTGCCCCTAATAAGCGTCCGTGCTTTTCAAGTTTCCTGAGAGGCTCTCGTGCCACCCGAGAAATAGGATCATATAAGAGTTCGCACCGAAACCTTTCTAATTCTTTATTAGCATACCAATCAAGAAAGCTGTGAGGGATATCCCATTGTATTTTCAATGCTTGTAGCATTTCCATCATAGAGCCTTCTACAATTCTAGAGATCGCTTGGTGTTTCATTGCCTCATGTACATAGTTTTCACCAATCAAAGCTCCTAAATACGCTGCAATACTGTGTGGGGTGTTATGAAGGTA
>JBIPMB010000072.1:0-9826 GCA_044369355.1 Gammaproteobacteria bacterium
TTTGACACAACGGCAACGATGGCTTTGGGCCAGTATTCTGAGCTCTCAATAAGAGATAGTGCATCGTTCTCGCATCTTCATTGGCGATGGGTATAGAAGATGCAAATCCTACCTAGAAACCAAATGGGAAAAATACAGAAGAATGTTTTACGGACGGAGTTGGTTACGATAACATAATAATACGTTTAAGCAAGAAAGTACTTTATAATCCCTGCAGAATATTGGCTCGCGACATCTTCTATAAATTGAATAAAATCAATATTTGCACTGTGATCGGCTTTATCGGATATAGTTCTGAATATAATATATGGAATTTGATGTTCATCACAAACTTGTGCTACAGCAGCGCCTTCCATTTCAACTGCCATCACTACTTCAGGCACGGATTGTATTGCTTCATGTGACGCTGCATCGGTTATAAATTGATCTCCGGTTACAATGAGTCCTTTATAAACTCTCGGTTCTTCTATTGAAAATTTATAAAAATTTTTGTGGTTTAATTCATCTGATGCAATAAAGTTTCTGGCCGCATTCAGAGCTTTTTGAACAAGATCTTCTTGTGGTTTGAAAAAAGATTTATTGGTTAAGGGTATACAAAAACGTTCGAATAGGGGTCTTGCATCTACATCATGCTGGCATGTAGAGTCAGCAACGACGATATCGCCGATATTCAAATCATCGCTAACCGCACCAGCAACACCTGTAAAAATAACACAATCACAACCAAAGTGCGTAATAAGCGTCGTTACAGTTGATGATGCGGCTACTTTACCCCATCTAGAGAAAACAACGGTTGCTTTATGGGGACCAATATAACCGGAATGGTATTCTCTATCTGCAATAATGGTTATTTCTTTTTCGGACATAAGTTCTATTATTTTATTCACTTCTTGCGGCATTGCACCCAATATGGCTATATGTTTTTTCTGCGCTGTACTAGGTTCCTGAATAGAGTTGGTTAAAGAAGTAGATATATATTTTACTATGATATGTGCTAATTCTGGATAAGTATCCATTAAAGTAGAATCAGCCAGTTCAAAATCAGAAAAATCAAATCCTGGAAAAACAGTGCAGCCCACTAATGAGAAAGATTGTTTATCATTGACTGAAGCGGCAAACCAGGTATTTGCTTTTATGGTGAATTGAGGTTCGGCTGTTACGTCAGTAACATCGCCAATAATTGTTTGGCTATAGGTTCCCGTTTCACTGTTAATCATGTGTAGAGTAAGCGAACTGGCACCATGATAATTCCATACTTCATCCGATTTGAATCTGTGCCAAGCAGAAAACTGATTGCTTCTGAGTAAATAATAGATGGATGTACCCGCTGTTCTTTTATTTGTTCCATATATGCTTTCATCCACAATAACATTCGCACTGGCTCTGAAAGTTTCTTTGTAGAAACCGCCTTCCGGGTGTGGTTGTAGATCCAACCTAGCGATAATGCAGTTTATTTTTAGGTCTATTTCGTTTAATGTATTCAACATAGCTAAAACTTTTGCTGATGAACAATTTCTTTAGTGTATCACACTCCCTCCAAAACCGCCGCCAAATCCTCATACAGCGGCGCTTCTACGCTGAGCTTAAGCTGCGTTTTAGGATGGATAAAAGATAAACGATAGGCGTGTAAGAATAAACGACATTTTTCAGTGACGGCTAAATTCTGATCGAGTTGGCGTTGACCGTACTTAGTGTCGCCGACTATAGGGTGACCTTTATAACTCAAATGCACTCGCAGCTGATGGGTGCGTCCAGTTTTAGGAGTTAAGCGCAAGAAAGAATGGTTAGCATAACATTTTTCAATATTTACTCTTGTTAAAGCTTCTTTACCCTCTGGATGTACCTGCACTTTACGTTCACCCGAGACTAAAGTGCGTTTTAGTAGTGGGGCATCAATGGTATGTTCATTCTTTGGCCAGCGACCGTGCACTAAGGCTAGATATGTCTTTTGGCAGGCGCCTTCTTGCAATAATACGTGCAAGGCCTTTAAAGTGTCTCTTTTTTTAGCGATCATCAAACAGCCAGAGGTATATTTGTCTAAACGGTGCACTAACTCTAAGAAAGGCGCATCTGGGAAGGCTTGGCGAAAGACATCAATGATGCCAAAACTGCTTTCTGTTCCACCATGCACAGGCAATCCTGGCGGTTTATTCAAGATAATCAAATCATCATCTTCATATAAAATGGCTTCTAAGATACGATCTTTCAGATTTTGCGGCAATACTACTTTTTCTGTACTACTTTGATACAATGGCGGCAGGCGCACTTGATCGTCTAAGAATACTTTGTCGCTGGCTTTGGCGCGCTTCTTATTAATGCGCACCTCACCCGTGCGCAGCATACGGTAAATACGGCTTTTAGGGATATTTTTCAATATCTTGAACAAAAAATTGTCGATTCGTTGTCCTTCGCTTTGCTCCGTGACGCTAATGATGGAGGCTTTTTGGTACTGTTCTACGCTCATAATTAAGATGCTCTCGTTGAAATAAAAGGTTTTTTTTGATATACTCTTACGCGTCGCTTGTACAGATGATATCCAAGCGAGTTTCATCAAAAAGCAGTGCAATAATAGGGCACTGCAGGATGAGTGAGATGCTAACAGATTTGTAGCCATTTAGTAACTGCTTATCGTGCTTTATAGAGCCTAGAAGCAGAATGAAGGCTGATACTTGGTGACCAGCCTATACTCACAGCAGTTGATTTTTAGGGTAGGCGCCGAGTCCTCGAGCACCAGGAGTGTAGTACTCTACATGACTGGTGCGAGATGGGCGAAGGCAACACACCCTAAAAATCAAATGCGAAGAGTATACAAATAATATGACTGGTTAAGAATTGAATAACACGTTTTGATCCACCAAAGAAAGTTGGGGAAAGGTAAGCGTGTGTTGTTATAGAGAATAGCGTGCTAGACGTAAAAAAATATTGCGCCGAATACCCATCCATAAAGATATACTCATAGCAGTTGATTCTTTAAGGCAGAAGACTAGCTCGCGAGCATCAGGAGTGTAGCACTCTACATGACTGGTGCGAGATGGGCGAAGGCAAGAAAGCCTAAGAATCAAATGCGAAGAGTATTTTTCTCTGTACTATACACCGCGCCTCTACTTTTCTGGTGGAGATTAATGTATTGGAGAGAATTATGATTGAAAAAGAGATAACTGAAAAAAAACAGCTCAGCCGTTTACTGATCAACGGCACTCACAGCGAAGAATTGCGTTTGGCCATACTGGATGGTTATCGTTTAGAAAATATCTACATTGAACAATTAGGGCAACAAAAAAAAGGCAATATCTATAAAGGTGTAGTCACCCGAGTAGAACCTAGCTTGCAAGCCGCCTTTGTGGAGTTCGGTGCGGACCGACAAGGTTTTTTACCCCTCAAAGAAATCAGTGAACTTTATTTTAATAAAGCTGTGGATAATCCACGTCAAGTGAACATAGGCGAAGTGATCAAAGAAGGACAGGAATTAATCGTTCAAGTTGAAAAAGTAGAGCGTGGCAACAAAGGTGCCGCTTTAACTACCTTGGTTAAGATCGCAGGTTCCTATCTAGTGTTAATGGTCAACAGTTCACGTTCGGGTGGTATTTCACGACAAATCGATGGTGACGAAAGAGACAGTTTAAAAGAAATTTTAAGCCAATTAGCACTGCCAGAGGGAATGGGTATTATTATTCGTACGGCGGGTGTGGGCAAAAGCTATGAAGAATTGGCCTGGGACTTAGACATACTGTTGCGTTTATGGCAGTCTATTCAAGATGTTAGTAAACAAGTACCAGCACCGGCGCTCATACATCAAGAAAGCGATTTTGTGGTGCGTGCTTTGCGCGATTTTCTACAGGTAGACACCGATGAAATCATCTTAGATGTGCCGGAACTTTATCAACGCGCCAAAGAACATCTAGAAAAGATACGGCCAGAGTTGGTAGATAAACTTAAATTATATGAAAATGCCATGCCTTTATTCGACCATTATAAAGTGGAAGAACAAGTTGAGACGGCATTTCAATCCTCGGTGCGTTTGCCATCGGGCGGCTCTATCGTTATTCAACCTACAGAAGCATTGGTTAGTATCGATGTGAACTCTTCTAAAGATACTAAAGGTGGACACATAGAACAAACGGCTTTAAACACCAATCGCGAAGCCGCGGTTGAAATTGCACGGCAATTACGTCTGCGTGATTTGGGCGGTTTAGTGGTAGTAGATTTCATCGATATGGTGTCGCAAGAGAATCAAAAAGATGTAGTTAATGTTTTTCAAAACGCTATTAAGAGCGATCGCGCACGTGTGCAATTCGGTCGCATTTCTAAGTTTGGTTTGATGGAAATTTCTAGACAACGTTTGCGCCCTTCATTGGCTGAAGCCAATCAAGGCATGTGCCCACGTTGCAATGGGCAGGGTACGATTCGACAAGTTGAATCTTTAGCTTTGTCTATTATCCGTCAAATGCGTCAAGAATCTTTAAATGGCGCTGTGCGTGAAATTATTGCTTATGTACCCGTGGATGTGGCAACTTTGTTGATGAATGAGAAAAAAGCAATGATTGCTGATTTAGAAGTCAAGCAACAAGTACGTATCATCATTATTCCGCATCGCTACCTAGAGACACCGCATTACCGTATTGAAAAAATGTACAAATCTTCTGCACGTGGTCAGGAAGAGAGTAAAAGCAGTTATATGCATCAATATGAATTAAGCGGTGAATTACAAGCTTTAAAAGATATCAGTGTGCATCATGGCACAACGGTTGAAACACCATTGATCGTCCATAGCTTACCCGAAAGTCCTAAGCCACAAGGACGCCAGCAACCTAGCCTATTAAAGCGTTTGTGGAGTAAATTGTTTACGCGTACGCCCGCTGTAGCAGCGCCGGATACCGCGTCTCAACCTTCAAGGCAAACCGAAAACAGACCGCAACATTCGGGTGGTCATAGGCATAGAAATAACAATAACACCAGTGGCGGCAGTGGTCAGCCGCGCCGTAAATACAATCGTCATGGGCGTAGTAACAATAGACCGCGTACACCTGGCGCTGCGGGTACGGGTGGCGGACAACAGCGTCCTCCTGCACCACCGCGTGATGGTCAGTAAACGTTGATTTGTTGAGTCGCATTCTGTGCGTTTGTCATCCTCGACCAGGCCGCGAGGCCTCAGTCGGGGGTCCAGAAAAAACTTGCTTTCAAACTGGATCCCCGACTGAGGCTAGAGCCTGTCCTCGGTACTCCGGGGAATGACAAAGCTTCAATTTAAATTTATAGTATTCATCAAGACCGCACATCTTCTTTATTTAAACCGCATCTCTATCTCTGCCTGCCAGTCAGTGGGCGGCGGTGTTTGCTCATAGTAGATGCAACTTTGTATATAAAACGCTAAAACACCATCATTAGGATTGTCTTTCAATAGGGCCTCAAAACCTAATTTTGCTGCTTTGAAGGCTCGTTGCAGATAGGCTTCATAATAGGTTTCAAATAACGGCAATTGCGTTATGTGCAAGGCACGTTCATTCGCATCGCGTATACTGTCCAACAATTGCCATACCGTCATGGCCTCAGCGCGACCCATTAAAATAATTTTACCCATAGGACGCAGATGATAACGCTCCTCTACTGGCAAGGTGACTTTAACGGCATCGCTTAATAAGCATTGAGTCTTAAAGGTTTTATTCAAGGCCTCTAAGCGCGAAGCCACATTGACGGTATCACCAATAACCGTGCCTTCTATGTGTGTTGCCTCGCCCACGATGCCCAACATCAATGGGCCATAATGTAAACCCATACCGACTTCTAATTTTACATCGGGGCGGCCGCTCGCAAAATCGGCAATCCTGTGTTGCATTTCCAGACAGGCTTTTAAAGCTTCTTTACTTTCTCCGGGGAATAAGGCCATAATGCCATCACCTAAGAACTTATCAATAAAACCATGATGGCTGTGTATCAGAGGCGTTACCTCCAGTAGATAGTCATTGATAAATTGGAAAACCGCTTCGGATTTATATTTTTCTGAATAGCCGGTAAAATTGCGTATATCCATGAATAACACATTCATGTTTTTACTGACAGAATCGCCCGCATCTAAGTCAAAGATATTTTCTTGTCCTAATTGATTTAAGAAAGGCTTAGGTACAAAACGCTCGAACAACGTGTACAGCCTAGAGTTGTCGATGAATATAGACATTTGTATGGACAGTGCGCGTAACACCATTAGGCGGTCGGCGGTAAAAGAATCGGTAGATAATTTATTTTCACAATAGATAACGCCTATAACCTCATTGCCATCGGCATTAAAGATAGGCACACTGATTAAGGACTTGGCCTCAGATTCTTGCAAATAAGCGCTGCCCTGAAATTCCTCACTTTTACTGACATCCATGACAAGGATTTCTTTTTTCTCGCGCCAGGTTTGTAAGAACACTTCTTGGGAGATTTTAGCCTCTTTCCATGGAGTGTGCGTTAGCGTTTGAATGCCACTTTCTTTACTGGCATAATAAGCTTCTATCCAGAATTCACCTTTTAACATCAAACACAAGGCACCCCGAGTAGCGGCGATGTTTTCAATCAAGAGTTGCATGATGTTACCCAACATAGCACCCAATTGCATAGACTTGTTGATGACACGGGTCGCCAATATGATACTGCGTGCATCTAAGCCATAACGGGCATTGTAGTCTTCTTTACTGAGTTCTTGCTGTGCGGACAAAGCCTTAGATTCAGGTGTCAAATACAACGCATATTTTTCCTGTAACATCTTCACCACGCCAAAAGCGCCCCATTCGGCATACAGATTTGCCGTCTTATTGGCATATTGATAGGTTAATTCGAGTTGATTTTTTGTAGAACATAGCTTTAAGGCGCGTAGGGCTGCTAAACAAGCATATTCTGGTGTCTGATGTTCGGTGGCTAAGGCTATAGCTTCATCATACAATTTTAACGATTTTTTAAAATGTCCCTTTAATCCGGCTAGCTCAGCGCGCATGAGTACTTCACAATGTTCAAAAGTTTCAGGGCAGAATTTAACCCAACTTTTAACTGCGCGGTGTAATTTAAATAACTGGATACGCGTTTTTATCTTTTCCTTACGACCGCAGGCAGGGTAGAGGCTTACTTGGGCTAGAAATAAATAGAGACAAGCGGGCAGGGCAAGATAGGGGGAATTACTGTGCATTATACCAGTCAAAATAGCATTTAGATTCTTAACGTGCTCTTGCAGCATAGACATGTCATCCAATTGAACGGCAAGTCTTAGCTTAAACAAATAGAAAAAACGAAGGCCTAACTGGTATGACTGTTCTTCAAAGAAAGACAATATAGCATTTGCATCAAAGTCATCGTCTTGCCAACTGTCAAACGCACAGCCGCCGTTTAAATTCAGCACAGTGCGGTGTATTATCTCAAAAACGGCTGCTAGGCGCGGACTGGCTGCTTGAATATGAGGAATAACATCTGATAATCTAGACAACATAGTAGGTAATGGCAGTGCAACATCGAATATAATATGGTTTAATACACTCAAAGATAAAAACTCTAAATCACCGACTTTTTCACACATAGATATTGATTTTTTGTAATTGTCAACCAGTTGTGGCCAAGGCTCGTGCCAAGCCGCGTGTAAGGCACTTCCTGCAAAATAAAAAGTGGCCTTTTCCTCTGAGGCTATAGAATCTTGCATAATAGGAAAAGCTTGTTGATACAAGGTATGCGAAGCAGTGCTCTTAGGGAATAAGAGGGAGTTGATTAGATATGAAGTTGCTCTGAGATTTTTAGTGTGCTCTGAAAAGGTACTTATGGCCCAAGTCATCATAATATAGGCATAACGTAACCTGTCCCCAGAATAGTATGCCTCCTGTGCCAAGTGAATCATAGTAGAGACCAGAATCTTTTGTTCTGCCGTGGCATCGGTGAGGGGTAAAGAATCTAAGGCGGTCAACTTATATTTTAAATAAAAGTTAAAGTGCGCTACAGTCAACAGTAAGTCCAATTTGCTCGGTCTTTTGGCAATATTGGGATAACCCAGCAACCTTAAACCCTCTTCAAAGAAAGCGGCACCCCCTTCAGTGGCACCGGTAGCGCGGTTTAAATCACCTTTTAACTTTAACAGTCTGACCTTCTCTAAATTCGTCTTGGCTTTGGCCAGACTTTCTTCTGCCGCAAGTGCCGCATCATCAAAATGCCTGGATAAAAAAGCGCTTTGTATGTGGGAATAATAAACTTTAAAACAAAAATCATAATCTGTTTGCCAGGCGGTCTCTGGCAACAGGCTTTTAGCCATACTACCATATTGATAACTGATATCATAAGCTGCCGATTGTAAGGCAATTTGTGCCGCTTCATAATTAAACTCGGCAATTCTACGCTTTTCCGCTGCATCTACCACATAAACTAAACCCTTATTGAATTGATCAGCAATGGCCATGACGCGTGTTCCGGCATCAGAAGGCTGATAGGCTGCAACCCAACGACGTGCTAGCTCTAAATGGATATGATTAGTTTCTTCTACAGGTTTTAATTCATAACAGGCTTGTTGAATTTTATCGTGTTGGAAGCGATATTCACGTTTTAAAAGTTCTGCTTCTGACACACCTTCGGACCATTCATCTTTTAATTGCGTCGGTAATATCAAATTTTCTTGTAAAGCAAGATGTAAATCATGAATCACCAGTGTGGCACTTTCTTTTTGTGCTAGAGCTAAATCTTCTAGATTGAAGGTGCTTCCTATGCAGGCCGCTAAATGTAAACAGTCTTTGCTATCACCGTTTAATTTGGCAATACGTTTAGAGACAAAATCAAGTACATTGTCGGTTAACGACATTTGCGTGATACGTTTTTCATCCCATACCCAACGCTTTTTCTCTAATGAGAATGCTAAGTAACCATCCCTATATAGGTCTTCTAACAACATCAATAGAAAGAAAGGATTGCCGTCGGTCTTCTGCTCCATCAATCCCGTTAAAAACTGCAGCTCAGTGGCGGGTAAATAGAGCATATTTTCTAATAACTGGCTTAAGGCTTCTTTGGTTAATCCCTCTAGTATTATTTTTTGTACTGGTTTGCGCGATTCTATAATATTTAAAAATTGTGTAAAAGGATGCTCGGAGGTAACTTCATTGCTGCGATAGCTGACAATCACCAATATGTTTTGAATATCTTCGCTTAATACCAATTTTCTTAACAAGTCGAACAAGGATGCATTGGCCCATTGTATATCGTCTAAAAACAAAACCAAGGGATGGTGCTCTGCAATCAGTTTAATAAAGCGTAGTATGGCTAACTCAAACCGATTTTTAGTCGCTTCAATGCCAACTTCCGGCAAGGTTTCGGGTTCGCCGACGATGATTTTTAAGCGGGGCACAAAATCAGTGATGACCCTTAAGATACCGCCCAGTTGTTCTAGTAGCGTATTTTTGAATGCTTCATATTCATCCTCGGGTAAACTCAGCTGATAGCGTACCAATTTATCTAAAGCTAGTCTTAACCCTTCGTAGGTATCACTTTGTTGGAATTTATCAAATTTGCCCAGGGCTAAAAAACCTTTTTTTAAAGCAATTTTAGGCACCAGTTCGCGCACTAGGCTGGTTTTACCTACACCAGAATAACCCGATACGGTGATGAGTGCATTTTTTCTATCTGCACACAAGGCATCAAAAGCATCAAATAATATTTTAGTTTCAGTTTCACGACCATAGAGCCGTGAGGGTAGTTCCAAACGCGTGGCGATATCGTTTAAACCTAAGGGGTAACTACTCGTCCCGTCATTGCTTCGTCGCTGCGCTCCTCACAATGGCGGGGCAAGTAAGCAAAAATATTTTAAATTTCCTCAAAAAACAATTGACAA
>JBIPMB010000294.1:0-2616 GCA_044369355.1 Gammaproteobacteria bacterium
GTCGCCGAACAGTGCAGACGGCCCCACGTAGTTGGTTGGTGGCTCCAGCGCGTAGATGTAGTCGCGTGGGAACAGGTCGTCGCCGAGCATCTCGGTCTCTGAGTCCGGATCAATGAAGATGTTGGCGAAAGGGGTCGCCGTGAATCCGATGTACGACGCCTTGTGGAAGAGGCTGAGCAGGCTTCGAATGCGCTCATTGATCGCAGTCGGGTCCTCATTTCCAGACCTGGTGTTGACGGAGGCGTTGTCGGCCTCGTCGTCGATCAGCAGGAGCGGGCTGCCGACCAGTTCATCCGGGCCAGCGTTGTAGTCGTGCAGCCAGTTGTAGAGGTTTTCGAGGATCTTCTTGTTCTTCTTGACGACCAGCAGGATCGGCTCGTGAAAGGCGTCAAGACGACCCCCGTCCTCGAGTGATCGATCAGCCCAACGCCAACCTCTCGGCGCTGCCGGCGTTCGGAGAGGAAACCGGAGCTGTCGAGGCCGATGAATCCAGCGTCGAGCCGTTCTTGCGTTTGGCGCCTCAGGCTCTCAAGAGTTCCGGTGAGGAGGATGATCAGCCGGTACCCGGCGTCGGCGGCCTTGCAACTGAGCGCGGTGTACGCTGACGTCTTGCCTGACTGCACGTCGCCAACAACCAGGCCACGTCTTTGCCAGCGGCGTTCGTGCAGCGGGTGACCGTGTCAACGGTGCTGATTACGCCGGAGGGCCACCCGAGCGATGCGAGGTACTTCGAATAGCGCTCCCAGTAAAACGGGTCAATCGTGGGGCGGCGCGCTAGGAGCCAAGGCGTGTGGCCCACTTCGACAAGCGCTACTCCGACGTCCATGCGAATCGACAGTTTCGCGTGCAGGCGCCGCAGGAGGGTGTCGCGCGCAGAATCGTCGATCGGGAAGATCTGCCGAAACTGCTCTACACGAAGGCCCAGTTCGGGCTCCGTCAGGATCGCGTTCGGTGGCAGGGTAACGAGGATGGCGTTCTCGATCTGCTTTGCGTTGTCACTCATACTGCAGACTCGCCACAATCCTTCGGGTGATTTCCGGGTGGTGAACGAACGGCTCCAAGGCTGCCAGCCCAGCGAGCATCCGTCTCTTTTCGTCGTCTCCAGGGCAGGAGTCACAGAGACGTCCAGCGAGTTCGAAGAGGTCCTCGTCCGTTGTTGATACGGCCGGGTGCAGCGCTAGGGGCGTCGCGGCCATGTCGGCGTAGATGGCATCAATGGGCAGGGTTCTCTCGATCTGCTTGATGAACGCGTCGAAGAGCCCGGTGTCGGCGTCATCCAGAGCATTCGCGACTGCCTTCACGAGAGGATGTTCTCGATTCACCTGGTACTGGATGCCGTCTCGATGCTCGGCGCGATCCCAGAGGTGAACCCAAGGGGTGTCGTTGGCGCGGCGCCCCCGGTGGACGTAGACGCGCCGGCTGCTGTTGGCAATTCGCGCCACGATCGTCCGCAGGTTCTGCGCGACAATCGCCGGAGGCGACGCGACCGACTTCTTGATGTCGAGAGTCCAGAGCGGGTCGAGCGAGTTCGGAATGTCCACCCTGACCCGGGCAAGTTTGGTCAATTCGTCCTGTCTTGCGAGGCGAAACCATGATCCCCAAACGATCAGACGCCGGTTGCGGTAGACGTAGAAGCCTTGGCGTCGCCGGAGACCTTCTTGGCCTCCAGCCAGCTCCAGTTCCTGCGGTGTCAGCTTGCTGAAGTGGGGGAGGATGTATGGCTGGACTACTACCACGGCGTCGTTGAGGTGCACTCGCTGCTCGGGCAACTTGTGCGTTGATTGATGGCGCGTGAGGAACGGATCTCTCGGCTCAATGAGGTCTTCGTTGAGGGAGATACTGATCGGTTCGGATGCCCGACTCTCGGGTTCGACGAACCGATGAAACACGAGCGACAAGTGCTCGCGAACCCTTGTCATCCCTTCCCGGAGACCAGCTTCGATCGAGCCTTCTTCGAGGCCAATGCGGTCAAGATCTCGCCAAATAACGAGAGTGCCATGGTCATAGCAGCGCAGTTCTCGAACGAGGGGCAGGGCGTCAATGTCAGAAGGGTCAAGTTCCAGCAGTGTCCAGCGTTGCGTCTTCGCGATCACGTCTAGCGACCATGTCGCTCCACTGATTGAGTTGTTCTGCGAACTGACCACCGTGAGGGTTCGACATTGAGACAAGGAGGCCGTCTTGAGCCCGAGGCCGAATCGCCCCAGGTCGTCGGCAGCGCGGGCGTCGGTTGGGTTTCGACTTCCGTGCCGCATCGCGGCGATCAGTTCGGCGTCAGACATCCCGGCGCCGTTGTCGAGGATAGCAACATACGGAGTATCGAATGGTTGGTAGCGAACGCGAATCTCCGACGAGGAGGCGGAGATGCTGTTGTCGATTAGGTCGGCAATCGCCGACTCCAGGCTGTATCCGACAGCTCTCATCGACTCGATGAGGGCTGGCGCATGGGGTGCATGCTCGCGCTCTTTCGCCAAGGCTACCCTCCAATGCGCACCTCCTCTTGCTGCAAGGCCAGTCCCTCTGGGGTGGCCGTGTACGCGCGGCCGCGGGGGCCTTCCGACGAGGTGCAAGTTGATTTTACTGTGGAGGTCGCGAATTGGAATGGGCTTTAGCGATGTG
>JBIPMB010000268.1:0-2612 GCA_044369355.1 Gammaproteobacteria bacterium
AATCACCGTCTTTGGTATAGATTGAAAGTTTTGAACCGTCACGCTCAATTTTAAGATTGTGCTGAGTAGCAAGACGATCTAATTCTTCGTAACGATACTTAGGCATAATAATAAAAGCTTTTATTTGTTTTTATTATATTATGTTTTTGATTTGATTAGTTTAAGGGTTTGAATAAGATTAACACTGAGATTACGTGTGGACAATGAAAAAACCCTAGAGGTGTTCTAGGGGTTTTATTTTTAGACTAGAAATAAATTAATTTCTAGTTGTACGTGTAATCAGGATTTTCTTTAAGAAGTTTACGGAGTTCTGCAAACTTTTTAGAATCATCCAATACAGGAATTGGCCAAAGGTTTCCTTGGATTTGCTTACACAATACAACAGGCTTTTGTTTAAGAAACGATGATAATGCTGATTGTGCCCGGAAATACAAAGAATGCCGTACATCAAATGAACGACGATTACTTTTCAGGTAATACTCTCGCAACTTGATAGGTGCGGTGTCATTTTCAGATTTATAAGAACTCATGCTACCTGAAAGTAAAGCACCAAACCGTTCAAGCTCTGCATGGTTTTCTTGATAATACGCACGTGCAATGACGGCAGAAATAGCACCATTGCGAATTGCTTCACCTTTACTTGTTACTGAATTTGCAAATACAATGCCTTCACGGAATGCCATGAAAACATCCACAACTTCATGCTTATTCAAACCATTGTCAACATTCTGACCAAATCGAGGTGTAGTCATTCGCCGCGCAATCGACAATGTTTGAGGATTAGAATTAGGGATACCACGGATTTCTGCAATATTAGTAGAACTCCGTGTCATCCCAATATTGATGTATTCTTTTGCTTCTGGAGTAACTCCACGGACAACATAAAAAGGCGTAGGGATACCAGCTTTAATCACACTGAGTAAGCGATGCTGACCATCAATAACATCACCATTTTTATCAAAGGTAATCGGATCAGATAAACCCCATTCTCCTGATTTTATCAAGCGTGAGTATTCGTCAATTTTTGCTTTAGATGGTGTTCGGTTGCCAATAAAGTTGTGGCTTAAATACTCTTTTGCCGTCTGAACGTCAATCACCTCAAAGGTTATAGACAATCCAGCGCTGTTGTGAAAACCCTGTTCTGGATTTGCATTTGTTGGGAGAGTTAGCATAAGATACCTCTAGGTAACACACAAACCTTATTCAAAGATTCCTGCCGATGTATAAGGCTTGTGTGGTGTAATTTTGGAGCGCTATGTTAAAACCTTAGCGCTCTTTTTAGCATACCTGATGAGCGATAGATTATGCAAACTAAATTTTAAAATATTCAATATTTTCGGTGAAACCTTTAACCTGTAAGGGTTCTAGGGTTAAATTGTAATTTATTTACAATCAATATTCAATAATTATTTTGCACACTTTTTCACACATTTGCACCTTTTCAGCTACTTTTGTACCTTATAGCACTGATTTGTACTCATATTGGATAGTTTTCAGCAATACGCAAGATTTACCCGCGCAAATCTAAAGGATAAGCACTGTTACCCTTTAGACCACTATTGAGATAAAATATAGTTATACTTTGAATCGTCGCATCGGGTGGAGGAAACACCCGATATTATCAACGACGATCATGCAAGCGTGTAAAAGGCACGCATACATAATGACTATTAAAGCAGAAATCACGACCGTTGCGCTAGGTTCTATCTCATTCCAAGGTTTGATGAATGAGAATGGTGAGTTCGGTATTGCAGTTCCTCAGATTGCAGAAGAATTTCAGTTGGACAAATCGCAAGCCTCACGACAGCTTAAAACCTTACTGGGGAATTCACTAGACCTTCAGAAATGGAAAACACCCATCAACCCTAAACCAGTTAATACGATTCTTATCAAAGATTTAGAGAATGTAATTTTTAAACTTGCTCAAAAAGGTATCCCTAAAGCGGTAGAGTGTTGGAACCAATTACACCCTGATAAATCATTCAATCCAAATTTACTGAAAATCTCGAAAAACAATGAAAAACAGATTGAAGATTTTGTAATGGAGTTATATGCCGATTTCAACCCAGTTCGTCAAGTTGTGACTGAATTCGGTATTGCAGATGTTGTACATGATTTTGGTGTGGTAGAAATCAAAGAATTTAATTCTATTCGTTCTTTGCACACTGCAATTGGACAAGCAATGTCATACGGTGCTATTTTACGTAAGCAGCCAGAAGTTTTAGTTTTTAATGTACCCGATAGTGCAGTCCAGAAAGTCTTACAGATGTTTACTGCTGTAGGGATTCTGGTAATGATTTATGATGAACCTGATACTAAACAAATTCTTCAACGTAAAAAATGGCATCCAACACACTCAAACGCTAATGAAATATCTTTCCAGATTCAACGGTAATTAAACACTAAAACACCCTCTAAGACTATCCTAGAGTGTGTTTTAGTTTAATCCTCTCAGGATTTTCACAGCAATGTTGAAGTTTTAAGTGTTCAATACTGTTAGCAATTAAAAACGTATGAGTGTTTTGAAGCTGTACCCCATAGTTTCAATTTCATCTCGTGATAGGACAACCCCTTCAGGAAGGCGACCATTTAGTTTAAACACCAGTGCAGTT
>JBIPMB010000192.1:0-3581 GCA_044369355.1 Gammaproteobacteria bacterium
CTCCTATTCTTTTTAATTACAGGTGACAAATGTGGCTATCATACCTTATAATCGCGGCTTATTGAAAGTGGAGTTTGTGATGACAACATGCCTTTTTTGTAAAATCATAGCAGGTACTATACCCAGCACCCCCGTATTCGAGGATGACCAGTTAATAGTAATAGACGATATCAATCCGGTTGCACCTGTGCATAAGTTGATCATACCTAAAAAACACTACGCCACTTTAAATGATTTAAGCGCTGAGGAGTCCCTACTTATGGGGCATTTACTGATAACCGGTGTCAAGTTAGCAAAAACACTGGGCATAGCTGAAGACGGCTATCGTTTAGTCGAAAACTGCAATGCGGCTGCAGGCCAAACCGTTTACCACATACATATGCATTTACTCGGTGGACGAAACTTTCACTGGCCACCAGGATAATAATATGCAAAATAACTACTCTTCTATCTACAAATATCACAGCGAGTAAATACCATGCACACATTAGAACATTTATATACCGACGTACTCACCCAAATCGGTGAAGATCCCAAACGCGAAGGTTTGGCCAAAACTCCGGCACGCGCCGCACGCGCCATAAAGTTTTTAACGGCAGGCTATGAGCAAAGCGTGGAAGAAGTCGTCAATGGCGCTTTATTCAGCTCCGACATAGACGAAATGGTAGTGTTAAAAAATATTGAAATCTATTCCTTGTGCGAACACCATTTATTGCCCTTCGTAGGCCAATGTCATATTGCCTATCTACCTCAGGGCAAGGTCTTGGGTATTTCCAAAATTGCACGCCTAGTAGAAGTATTTGCTCGACGCTTACAGATTCAAGAAAATCTCACTAAGCAAATTGCGGATACCCTATTAGAAGTCACCGGCGCTTCCGGCGTAGGTGTATTAATCGAAGCACAACATTTCTGCATGATGATGCGCGGCATTCAAAAACAAAACTCAGTATTAAGCACTTCGGTCATGTTGGGTGAATTTCGCAATAATCCGCAAACACGTAATGAGTTTTTGAGTTTAGTGACGAGGAAATAACACTGTAAGTGTTGATTCTGAGTAACTCACGAACCCATAGGCGTCAAGTTTAAAGTAAAAAATTCACTCTTTTAGCTAAAACAGGGCTTATTTTAGATACTGTCTTTTGCCAAAATAGCGTAAAAACCCCCTCATTTGTGCATTAAATTTAAGCATTTAACCATAAATAATGAAAAAAATTCCATTAATTCAACTATTTACAGAAAATAAAAAAATATTTATTATTAATGCGATCGTTAAGATTACCTTAAGCTTTATACATCATAATATAGCCTTAATTGAATCAATATAAATAATTTAAAGAAGGTAAAAATATGGGTACTCAAACATCTGAAAAAGAAACGGAACGTAAACTCCTGGAAAGATTTCTTGAAAAGGGAGAATTTTTTGTCAATTCTAACCTCACTCGACAAGAAGCCCGCACTACAGAAAAAGGGCCCGCGGTTGCAGAAGCTCATGCTAAATACCAAATTGCTCTACAACGGGCCAACCTTATTCCAAAAAAGGAAGCAGAAGAATATGTGGAACGTAAACTCCGGGAAAGCTATTTAAACTATGGGGAAGCTTTTAGCCCCAATCCTAGCCCCACTTCACAGAAAGCTCACACTACAGAAAAAGGGCCCGCGGTTAAAGAAGCTCATGCTCGCTTTAACCTATGGGGGCATTCCGCAGAAGAGCATGCTTTTCATCAAACTATATGTGGATTAGAAGAAAAGAGAGAGGATTCTATGGATGATAACGAGCGTTCTAAAATTGGAGAGTTAATTGAGACGTTGCTTGATTTGGATGAAAAGGTTCAAGAAAAAACTAGTCTTAATTTTAGCACAAAGATACCAGCAGACATTCCGGCGCAGTTTAATGAAAAAAGAGAAAACCTATATTCTTCTGCAAATGATGCACTAAAAGAGGTTCTCAATCCACTTTTTGGAAAATTCATACACGCTATTCAGACTGCTAAGAGTTCTATTGAGAATCTTATTAAAAGAGTCTCGCTAGCTGATAGGAAACCGTCTCTTGATAGTCTACATTGCTTTTTCTCGTCAGGTAAGGGTTCTGTACCAGATAAGAGCCCAACGTCTGCTAGAAGAAATTCAATAGGATAAAAGCATAACCCAAAGCTAGAGCGGCACACGCCACTCTAGCTGTCTTGTTTCTATCCCCAGCTTAACAACTTTAAACACATAGCAAAACTCCCCAATTTAAGCTAAAATAATGGTCGCTTAGGGTTATCTACATATCACAAGGGGAACACCATGACAGAACAAAAAATAAACAGTTTATCTACCTTAACCGTAGACGACCACACCTACCATTACCATAGCCTGAAGGCCGCCGAAGACGCCGGGGTGGGTCAGTTTCATAAACTCCCCGTCTCCTTAAAAATATTATTAGAAAATTTATTGCGTTTTCAACAAGACCACAATGCCACCAAAGGCATACACGCCATGGCAGCGTGGTTAGACAAACGCCATAGCGAACAAGAAATTGCTTATAGGCCCGCTCGTGTTTTAATGCAAGACTTTACTGGCGTTCCCGCTATAGTCGATCTCGCCGCCATGCGCGATGCCTTGCATACCTTAGGTGGCAATGCTGCTAAGATTAATCCCTTAATTCCAGTGGATTTAGTCATCGATCACTCCGTACAAGTAGACAGTTACGCTCAAGCATTGTCTTTTCTACACAATGTAGACGAGGAAATGAAACGAAACATAGAACGCTATACTTTTCTAAAATGGGGTCAACAAGCCTTCGAAAATTTCCGCGTAGTTCCACCCGGCACCGGTATCTGCCATCAAGTAAACTTAGAATATTTAGGCAAAGTGGTTTGGACTAATACGGTCGATGGCAAAACCTGGGCTTATCCAGACACTTTAGTCGGCACCGATAGTCACACGACGATGATCAATGGTTTGGGTATATTGGGTTGGGGTGTAGGCGGTATAGAAGCCGAAGCCGCGATGTTAGGACAACCCATCAGCATGCTGATCCCAGAAGTCATAGGCGTACGTTTAACGGGCCGTTTAAGAGAAGGCATTATCGCAACCGATTTGGTATTAACCATCACTGAAATGTTGCGTAAACACGGTGTGGTATCTAAATTCGTTGAATTTTTTGGTGAAGGTTTGCAACATCTACCCTTGGCCGATCGCGCCACCATCGCCAATATGGCCCCTGAATACGGCGCGACTTGCGGCTTTTTTCCTGTAGATAAAGAAACCCTAGCCTATATGACTTTATCCGGACGCGATCCAGAAACTATTGCTTTGGCTGAAGCGTATACCAAAGCACAAGGCATGTGGCACGATGCTAACAGCCCCGAACCTCTATTCACTGAAGTGTTAGAATTAGATTTATCCTCGGTAGAACCTAGCTTAGCTGGACCTAAACGCCCACAAGACCGAGTTGGACTTTCCAATCTGGAAGTAGCCTTCAAGAGTAACTACCCACAAGCAAGTTATGACGCTAAAAAAGAAGTATTACAAAATGGTGCCGTCGTCATTGCCGCTATTACCAGTTGTACCAATACTTCTAATCCATCCGCCTTGAT
>JBIPMB010000129.1:0-6179 GCA_044369355.1 Gammaproteobacteria bacterium
ATTGCCGCTGGACTATTGGCACAAAAAGCCTTAGCACGCGGCTTAACACAAAAACCGTGGGTAAAGACTTCTCTAGCGCCCGGCTCTAAAGTAGTCACCGATTATTTAGAAAAATCCGGTTTGCAAACCCCGTTAAATGACTTAGGCTTTAACTTGGTGGGTTATGGATGCACCACATGTATAGGTAATTCCGGGCCCTTGGAAGCGCACATAGAACAACAAATTCAGGAACAAAATTTAATTGTATCCGCTGTGTTGTCAGGCAATCGTAATTTTGAAGGTCGTATTCATCCATTGGTTCAAGCCAGTTGGTTGGCCTCCCCTCCTTTAGTCGTTGCTATGGCACTCGCTGGAACTGTTTGCATAGACTTGAATAAAGATCCCCTAGGCCTTGACGCACAGGGTAAAGCCGTTTATCTTAAAGATATTTGGCCCACTCAACAAGAAATTGCCGATGTAGTCAAGGCGGTGGTTACCAAACAATTATTTCATAAAGAATATGCCGATGTCTTTACAGGGGATGAACATTGGAAAAAGCTCAAAACCGACGACAGCAAAATTTATGCTTGGGATAAAAGTTCAACCTACATACAAAACCCACCTTATTTTGCAGGCTTGTCATTAATAAACAAACTGGATAGCGGTCATATCAAAGACGCGCGTATTTTAGCAATATTGGGTGATAACATTACGACGGATCACATTTCACCTGCGGGCAGCATCAAGGCAGACAGTCCTGCAGGCTTGTATCTCAAAGAACATGGTATCACCGTTAAAGATTTCAACTCTTATGGCGCACGCCGCGGTAACCACGAAGTGATGATGCGCGGTACCTTCGCCAACATCCGCATCAAAAATGAAATGGTTCCTGGGGTGGAAGGCGGTTATACTCTGCATTATCCTAGCCATAAACAATTTTCTATTTACGATGCGGCTATGAAGTACCAAGAAGAAAGAAGGCCTTTGGTGATCATCGCCGGTAAAGAATACGGTACAGGCTCATCGCGCGATTGGGCCGCTAAAGGACCGTTGTTATTGGGCGTTAAGGCCGTGATTGTCGAAAGTTTTGAGCGCATACACCGTTCTAACTTAGTGGGCATGGGTATTTTGCCTTTAGAATTTATGCCGGGAGCAACACGCAAAACATTGAACATTACGGGTGATGAACTTATCAGCATCGATGTGCCTGCACAATTAACGCCTAGAATGCATGTAACGGTAAACCTACAACGCGCTACGGGTGAAAAATTGGCATTTAAAGCATTGTGTCGCATCGATACCGACGATGAAATCCATTATTATCGTCACGGCGGCATATTGCAATATGTTTTAACACAATTAGCTAAATAGTTTTTAGGAGTAGCAAATGCTATTATTGACTGAGCTTACCGCCATCAACCCAGTTGATGGTCGTTATGCTGCGAAGGTAGAGCCTTTGCGACCCTATTTATCCGAAGCCGCTTTGTTTCGTTATAGATTACAAGTTGAAATCGAATGGTTTATTTATTTGTGTAAAGCCAAAGAAATCAGCGAGCTACCACCTTTAGATAAACCTACCTGCGAATTGTTACGTAGTTGGTATCAACGATTTAACTGCGACGATGCTGTTACCATTAAAGACATAGAGAAAAAAATCAATCACGATGTCAAAGCGGTTGAATATTTTCTGAAAGAAAAAATGGCCGCTGTAGCGCATTTAAAAACGAAATTAGAGTTTGTACACTTTGGTTGTACCTCCGAAGACATCAACAACGTTGCTTATGCCTTAATGTGGCAGGCAGCCATTCGTGAAACGCTACAACCTCAATGTGCTGCATTGTTAAAACATTTGCAATCCTTGGCAAAATTGGCAGCAGCTACACCCATGTTGGCGCGTACTCATGGCCAAGCCGCTTCTCCTACTACCTTGGGTAAAGAACTGGCCAATTACAGCATGCGCTTACAACGACAAATGAAGCGTTTAAATGCCATTCATTTGCGCGCTAAATTCAATGGCGCTGTTGGTAATTACAATGCCCATCGCATTGCTTATCCAGAAATAGACTGGCCTCACTTCAATCAAAACTTTATTGAAAAACACATGGAGCTGGATTGGAATGGCTATACCACGCAAATCGAGCCGCACGACGACATCGTTGCCCTGCTCTATGAACTAACGCACCAAAACAGTATCTTCATCGATTTGTGCCAAGACATGTGGGCTTATATTTCTCTAGGCTATTTCAAGCAAACTGCGGTTGCTGGCGAAGTAGGTTCATCTACCATGCCACATAAAATCAATCCCATAGATTTTGAAAATGCCGAAGGCAATTTAGTCTTAGCCAATGCATTGCAAACTGCCTTGGCACAACGATTGCCGCTATCCCGTTGGCAGCGCGATCTGGTGGATTCCACCTTATTGCGCAATATAGGCGTCTGCTTTGCCTACAGCTTTATAGCCTATCAAAGTTTAGAAAAAGGCTTAGGGCGTTTAGCGGTGAATGAAGCAAAAATGATGGCTGACTTAACAGCCCAATGGGACATTTTAGCCGAAGCCATACAGACTATTATGCGCCGTTATGACATCGCCGAACCTTATGAAAAGCTGAAGGCCCTAACGCGCGGTAAGGCCTTAACGGAAGAGTGTTTAAAAAGCTTTATCAATACCCTGGATTTACCAAAAACCGTTAAAGATCAATTGCTTAACCTAAAACCCAGCGATTATATAGGCTATGCGCTAGAGCTTGCTCTGGCCAGTAATTAGCTAATCTTCCATCTACCTGCTAAGCTTTAATACAGTAGTTTAAGTATAAAGATACTCACAGCAGTATAGAGAAGGAGCCTGGTCATGGAACAGTATTTGGTTGTTTCAATCCTGGGACCCAATAATATTGGGATTTTAAATAGTATCTCAGCCCATATAAAAAAGCATCATTGCTGGATTGTGCGTTCTCACGTGACGGTGTTGGGCACCGCTTTTGGCATGCTATTGCAGATCAATGGCAAATGGAATCACATCGCTAAATTAGAAACCAGCTTTGATCCCTTGGCTAAGAAATATGACTTTGCCATACGCACACTGCGTTGTAATCCCAGCGCTTACAGCGAACAACTCATCACCTATAGTGTAGACATCATTACCACGCAACGCCCGGAAATTATCCCTACCCTAAGCCAATTCTTTATGCGACAAAAAATCAATATCAGCGACATGCATTGCGAAAGCTTTGCAGCGCGTTTAACCGCCACCGAAATGCTGTCTTTAACGATGAAAATCCATATCCCAGCCGATATCTCCTTGGCAGACTTGCGCGAAGAATTTATTAATTTGTGTGATGAATTGAATTTGGATGCAGTGATGGAGCCGGAGAGAGGGATCTAATATACTCTTCGCATTTGATTTTTAGGGGGTGTTGCCTTCGCCCATCTCGCACCCCAATATATGACAGAAGTATGTCACTCCTGGTGCTCGCAAGCTCGGCACCTACACTAAAAACCAACTGCTGTGAGTATATACACTCATGCGAAGAGTATATCACCCTGCCCGCGGCCAGGATTGGATCAATGCTTTCAATAAAATGGCCAAGGGAATCGCGAAGAAAATGCCCCAGAATCCCCAAATAGCGCCAAAGAATAAAATGGCGATGATGATGGCAACCGGATGAATTTTAACCGCCTCAGAAAACAATAAAGGCACTAATACATTGGCATCTATCGCCAATAACACGCTGTAAGCGATCACCAAATACAGCAGCGATGATCCCCAGCCCCATTCTAAAAAGGCGACTAGCACCACCGGTACCGATACCATCACCGCACCCACAATAGGTATCAGAGTGGATAAACCCACCAATACAGACAATAAAGCCGTATAATTTAAATGTAGCAATGAAAAGATAATAAAGGCTGCTATGGTAACAATAACCACTTCCAGTAATTTACCGCGTATATAATTCCCCAATTGCACGTCGACTTCGTGCCAAATAGCTGAAATAGTCGTTTTATCTTTGGGTAAATAACGGTTACACCAAGTGGTCAGACCCACCTTATCCAACAAGAATAAATAGACCAACATAGGCACCAACACCAAATAGATAGCCAAGGCGACCAGCGTAGGAATAGAGTATACCGAAATAGTTAAAATGACTCGCCCATATCTTAAAGCATCTGTTTTTAGGGTAGCCACTATAGAATTAAATTGATCTACTGAAATAAAATCGGGATAGCGTGTAGGCAATGCCGTCAAAAAACGGCTGCCGCGACCTAACATGGCTGGAAGCTCTAGCAATAAGGCTGAAGCTTGTTTCCATAATAAAGGCAACAGTACCAATAAGGCTAAGACCAGCAAGCTGATAAAAAATAAAAATACCGTGCTCACCGCCAACCAATGCGGCCAATGCCATTTCTCTAAACGCACGACCATGTCTTCTAGCAAATAGGCGATGACTAGACTGGTAAATAAAGGTGCAAATAACTCGCTTAAGTAGGTCATGAAGATCAAAGTGGCGGCGATGGCAATCAGTAAATAGACGGCCTGGGGCTCAGATAGATAGCGCTTATACCAAACTTGTAAAATATTTAACATGTTTATGCCTTTTTCTGAATCAAAAAATAATAGCCCGTTGCGGTAGAGCTTTCCTGCACTTGCACATCAGCAGCACTGAACAATAAACGTAAATCGTCTATGCTGGCCTTATCGTCTACCCAAATACGCAGCCATTCTTCTGCAGACAGCTTTTTTAAGGCTTGTTTGGCCTTGAGTAGAGGTAAAGGACAAATTAATCCTCTAGTATCTAAAACTATTTCTATGCCGCCGGTCATCTGGATACATTTTCTCCCAATATGCTATACTTTGCTCAATTTAGGATGGCTGGACTGTTTATGGCTGTAAGAAAATTTATTAAGCGTTCGCTGCTGTACTTGAGCCTAAGTCTCATGAGTTCATTATACCTGCAAACCGTCTACGCCGATATCCCCTTGCCATCTATAACTGATAATAACGCCCCTACGTTCAGCGACTTACAAGAAGCTCAATTGGGAAAGCAGTTTTTTCTGGCTATCAAGGCCAGCGGCCAGGTGATAGATGATCCCCTGACCAATGAATATATCGATACTCTAGGCAACCGTCTGGTCAAAGCTGCTAAAACCAATGGCCAAACCTTTCATTTTTTTGTGCTGGCAAATCCTGACATCAATGCTTTTGCAGGTCCAGGTGGATATGTAGGCATTAACAGTGGCCTAATTACGCAAGCGAAAAATGAAAGCGAAGTCGCCGCTGTGCTCGCACACGAAATCACTCACGTTACTCAAGGCCATTTGGCACGCTCGATGGAAAAAGCAAAAGGAGTGGAATTATCCGCATTGGCGGGTTTACTGGCTTCTATCGCCATCGGCGCTTACAACCCCAATGCGGGAGCTGGTGCACTGTCCGCCACCATGGCCGGTGCCCAACAAAGCATGCTGACATTTTCACGTGATAATGAAGAAGAAGCCGACAACATAGGTATGCAGGTATTGTATGATGCTAATTTTGACCCCAAAAGCATGCCCAATTTTTTTGAAACCCTACAACGTAACCAACGTCTTTATGGAACCGTGCCTGAATTCTTAAGCACTCACCCTTTAACCACGAATCGTATTGCTGATAGTCAAAGTCGCGCCAGTCATTTTCCTCCTAAAGCTTATCGTGAAGATCCAGGTTTTGACTTTCTGCAAAATCACTTGCGCGCATTAACTGCCAGCAATCGCCATGATTTGGTAACGCAATATGAAAAAGAATTAACACAAACATCACCGGCTCAACGACCTGCCGTTGAGTACGGTTATGCGGTTGCCCTAAAAAATGAAGGCCAACCCGCTAAAGCACTACCCACATTGGAACGATTGCACCAGAAAAATCCCAATAACTTATGGATCAGCATTGCCTTATGCCGCAGTTATGCCCTCAACAAGCAATCGAAACTTGCTTTGGATGAATTCGCTAAATTACATGCCGCCGATACAGATAATTACCCTATTGTTTATTATTACGCTTTTACGTTAATCGAAAACAATCAACCCAAATTGGCATTGGATCTCTTGCGTCAACATCAGTTGGATGATCCCGACGATCCTATCCCCTATCAATTATTATCTCAAGCTCAAGGACGCGCTGGTTTTGTCTCCGATGCCTATCAAACTCGCGCCGCTTATCTGATGAG
>JBIPMB010000252.1:0-2600 GCA_044369355.1 Gammaproteobacteria bacterium
GTATGGATTGGTATTTTTGTTTTCACTTTAAGGAGACACAAGGATTTAGTTAGATAATAAATAAGAATAACTTTAAGAAATAGGTATCAAGCAAATGATATATAAATAGAATGAAATTTATTTAAACTAAATTATATTTTGTATATTTTACAAAATATATGTTATTTTTTGATGTGTCAATATTATCATCATCTTATTTTTTTAAATACAGTCGTCTTTAATATTATTTAGTCAATAGAAACATTATCTGTATTCTTTATTTAATGTATCATTATTATTGATATAATATTTGAACTCTATTTTTATATTTATCAATCCTTCTATAACTTAATGATAACACAAACAGAAAAAAAATACACATACCAAAATTTATACATAAAATATTGAAGCAGAAGAATTATAATAAATTCAGACATTTGATGGTAGGATAGACAGATTTAGGAACTCTAAACTGGTAAACATCATTAAGATCTTGATAATTATAATTTTTGAAAATAAATGATAAAAAGTATCAGAGTATATCATATAAATTTTAATCTTTGTATATATATAGTAATGTTATTATATCGTTTACACTCAATAACAATTATCCAATTTACACCAATTGCGAAATTCTCGTATCCATATTGACACTTTTCATCTATATATTTATAATAGAATCTTTACTTTTTAATTAAACAATCAACTGTAGTTTCAATATTCATATTAAACACAAGAATTTTAATTAATTAAACATTTATTTCGAGTCGAATTTATATTCGATGCCAATATTTAAAGTATTATAAAGTATTATATTTTATATAATAATATAATAAAACAAAAACAAAACAATAGCAATTATGAATAAAGCAACTCAATCATAAAGAATTAAATAGAAAAAAATGTATGAATTTTATGGAAATAATAAATAATATCAATCTCCATATAAAGAAAACATAGGTAAAAATTTAAATTAAAATTTTTATGTTAATTTGAAGTCACCATATTCCAACCTAATTGCAAACAAACCATCAAATTTTTACTATAATTAGATAAATTATCCTTATAATTATGAACGAAATTTACCAAATTATCAATAATTTAAATATCTAAATAACTTAAACATGGATAAAAAATTATATTAAAGTTTTCATTTCAATTTCGATACGAATTCACTATATTCCAGCCCAATTGCAAATAAACCATCAAATTTTTACTATAATTAGATAAATTATCCTTATAATTATGAACGAAATTTACCAAATTATCAATAATTTAAATATCTAAATAACTTAAACATGGATAAAAAATTATATTAAAGTTTTCATTTTAATTTGCATTTTCCATTATCGAATGATACTTTAAATTTATCACGTACCGAAACATATAAACCTACATAAAATTTAGAAAATTTATTTACGTCTTAGAATAACTCATTAAAAAATATATCACCTATTAAATTCAAATATACAAATAATATACCTATTAATAATTTTAACTAAAATTCTAAATCTCCAAAATTAGAATAATTTAATATTTAAATTATAACAAAGATGATGAGATAAATGTAAAAAAGAATGAATGAGACGATGAAATAAATGATGAGATAAATGATGAGATAAATGATGAGATAAATGATGAGATAAATGGATAAAAAATTGGATGATAAAATATAGAAAGCACTAAATAGATCTAAAGCCATTAATTAATTGGCTATAAAATAAGATAATTAATAATTGAGTATTTGATATTTAGATATTAGTTTATATTATTAAAATAGTTAATTATAAAAAATAAATACATCAGATCCCATCATTAATCTTTTTACCATTTGTTTATTCATAAATTCCTTAAACATACTTCTTTATTTATCTTATTATAGATTGCTTTATCATCAATAGATTTATATTCAAATTTAAATCACAAATAACTATCTATCCATAATTACTCATTCTTCTCATATATATAAGTCTCCACCATGAAAATCAGAATCATGAATTTTTATATTTAACAATTTGTAATAAAAAAGAAAGTTAAACAATATAAGAATATAAATTAAATAAAATGATAATAATAGCTAATGATAATAGTTAAAATAAATATACTAAGCAATGTATAAAATACATAAGAAATAAGATTAAATAATACAGGTACTGTATTGCCAATAAATAATAAGTAAATTAAAACAAATATGAAGGTTTATATATAATGAATATGTTAAAGATTTTAATTATTGAAAAATGATCTGTTATATTAAGTAAGTATATTTTTTATTTTAGGATTCACTAAAAAATCAATTTGCTTAAGTAATTTAAATGTTTGCATCAAAAACAATCATCAAATCTGGATAAAATTTTAAGGTAATATTTACCAAGATAAAATGTATTAAAAATGTCAGGACTAGAAAAATTAAATCAATTTTTAGCTCAAATAAAACAAGATCTTTCTGAAACAATATAATATTATAAAACACAAGGGAGAAATGACTTAGGACTATTAAAGAATATTCCTGTTATTACAAATTTAAATATATTATCTGGGTAAGGAATAAATATAGAAGGATATTAAATACAACATCCTGAATTATTAAATAGTTTATGTTTAATAAATAATAAAATAAC
>JBIPMB010000073.1:0-9724 GCA_044369355.1 Gammaproteobacteria bacterium
ATTCCAATGTGTGATTTTAGACAAATAATCAAATAATGTCAAGTCTATTTTTCCATTTTCATGTGAAGCTAATGGCAAGGGAATTGCTTCTTGGTCAAGACCTAAGGTAATTGCAGTTTTTCGTGTAGAATAGTCGGGATCAATTTTCTTTTGCCATTCATGAAAAACTTTCCCCGTTTTATATTTTCCAATACCATCAAAATCCAGAAAAACTCTAATCGCACTTTCCCGTTTTTCTTCGTTCATACTTAATATCCATTGCAATTGAATAGTAATGTCAAACAGTGATCGACAAAGAATGGAACAACTATAGAACTTCTCTTTAGGTACGAGTAATTGAAAGCTAGGTATAAGATCTAACATAAGGTTTTGGTATATTAGCAATAAAACTTGAGAGAACTCATCTGTTGATGCAATTTTTGGAGAATATGTGTGCCATAGGTCAATTACGGTGGCTATTGCATCTAAGAACGATTTTGAAGCGGTATCGAGGCCATTCGTTTCAGTTGGATTATTCATAATTTCACCTTGTGATATTGCGAGCAGTTATTGGTTGCGATTATACTAAATAAACTAAAATGAGTAAATATATAAGTCAAATTAAGTTTTTTTCACTTTTACAAAACAAATCGCGGAACCAGGGTCAAAGCCATCGTTGCAGAGTTGTGGCAAACCGTAAGCGGCATGGATGCCATACCTTTATACATAAGTTTTCCTCTGTAAACCAGAAAACATGCCCCAAGCCAATGCAAAATCCCTCATTCTTTGTAATCCTATCCAAATAACCTGGGGGCCCGGTTCACCATCGCTTTTTCGGCCTAAAAACCCACCCAACTTTGCCACCATTTTTATCATTTCATTTAATTGCGGCGGCCTCTCAGGCGGCGCTTCTCCAGTAACTATTACATATGTCGATTGCCATTCGCTTTCTTCAAAATAAACGCTACAATCCATCTCACCACAATTCCTTCCTAACATCATTAAATATAAAACTCTCCATGCTACTATCATATATACTGCTATACATTTGCTCATATTACTCAAACAATCAAACTGTAATTCTTCAATTCGGCACCCACATTTTAATATCTTAAAAAATACCTCTATTTGCCATCGACATAAATACCATTCTACTACTCTCAATGCCTCTTCAACTGTTTCTGTTGGATAACTTGTTAACAGAAACCATTCTATCTTTTCTTCCCCTTTTGGCACATCTATTTCTTCACAATGTATCGCATATACATGCACACTCGGTAAATGCATTCCTTTTCCTTCCGCTGGAGCTAATTTTACCCGCATTATCCTCATTGCTTGTCTTACCTTTCTTGATTTGCGTTCAGGTAATTTCTTCCAGATGTCTTTTTTGTCTGGCCTGCTCGATGCTCTAGGTAGTATAAATTCCACCTCTCCTGCCACTGGGCTATCTCTTAACTTCATATGTAGTTTCTCTTTTATTTCTTTATCTTTTTCATTCATAATCCTTCGGTTATGTTGTGAACGAATCAACCAATGTGCTTTTCGCTCCTCTATCTCTGTCTTTTCCATCAGTAACTCGTATATATCTGCCTCTCTATCCGCTACATTTATTACCATACTTTCTGGAGACTTTTCCGCTATTTCATTCGCTAATCTATATCCTTCTATCCAACGATAACTTTCTTTCTCTTCTATCCGTTGCTCTCTCCTTTTATTACATCCCTGTTTCTCTCTACTGCGCATCTTTGCATCTACTACTCCCAAACATCTCCTATCTGGCGTAATTGCCAGACTCGTATGCAAATGAAAACCTTGGCTTCGCTCCGTGCGTAACGGCCCTAGTCCTTTTACTGGCTTGCGATGGCTATAATCTATCTCTGATGTGTCTTGTACTATCAGTACCACTGGTTCTTTCTCTATACGACCCAGGGTTGCCTTTTTATGCGGTAATAATATCTTCTCTATCGTTACCTTATCCTGTCCAAAAAAACGATATGCCGCTATTGTTTCTTTCCACCCTCCACAGGCTTTAGGGATCCCCTGATTCGGGCTGTTTGACAGTACCTCTAGTAAATCTCCTAGCCGCTTATTTAAGCGTTTATCACCAAAATTAATACTTTCTGTCTCTTCCAATATCCATTCCTGACTCATACCAATAGCCTCCTTTCTTCATTTGCCTCTATTAGTATACAGGGCACTTATGTATAAAGGTATGGCATGGATGCCGCGCTCGAGCCTACATGGACGTATTTACGGCGTGTTTGACACAACGGCAACGATGGCTTTGGCCGTTAAGCGCGAAAATTAATAGTAGATAGTTTATTGAAAAACATTCACAGGTGTTTATACACCCCTGGATTGCCACGCCTTGTTCGCTGCGCTCACTGGCTCGCAATGACGGGGCAGAGAGGCTTTGCAGTAAAGAGCTAGAATAAGTAGATCATTTTTATTTTTACATGTGATTATTAAAAATAAAGCTTACAATAGTTCCTGTTTTATTCTTCCCACCAAAGCCGCACACGCTTCTTTCAATTTAGCGTTATCGCTACGATCCATAGCAATTTCTATACCATGAATAACCAGTTGCGTAGGCAGTTGATTCAAGCTTTGTCCTAGTAATAAAGTTTCGGCTAAGCCAAAACTGTGGCTGGATAAAAGGGTTTCCTGAGTTTTAAAATAGTCTATACCTTCATAGCGGTACAAGGTTCCTATGGGTTTGTCGCTGATGAGGGCATCGATTAAATGTACTACATCAAAATCTTGCATGTATTCTAACAAATACCAGCCAGGGCGATCATAATACTGTAAAGATACAGACAGTAAAGGCTCTTGCTGTAATAATTGTATAACGTCATAAGCAATGTGATCGTCGGCAAAAGGGGAACCTACGCCGATGACGGCAATTTTACTCATGATCGCTCGACTTTCAACTGTAAAAAGTGAGTAGAACAAGAAATACAAGGGTCGTAATTGCGTATCACCATTTCGCTGTGAAAACGTAGATCATCGTCGCTATGATCCAAACCAAAGGCCATTAAAGAATGCCATAAGTCTTCTTCTATGCGCGCTTGGTTTTGACTAGTCGGCGGTACGATGCGTGAGGAAGCGACTAGGCCTTCGTCGTTAAATTCATATCTATGCCATAATAATCCACGCGGGGCTTCAGTACAGCCAAAACCTACGCCTGCACGCGGTGTTATCGGGCTATGTGGAGTAGGCGGATAAACATAATTCTCCATAATGCGTATAGCTTCTAGCATGGCATAATAAATTTCTACGGAGCGGCCAATGACGCTGTGAAACATGTTTTGGGTGGGGAACGTAATATTACCTTCCTTTAAAATATCATGCACTTCGGCTGGCAATAAATGATGATTTAAGTTCAATCGTGCCAAAGGACCCACTAAATAGGATTTTCCTTGCAAGTGACATTGTAATGCAGTGGAATAAGGCACTTGCGATTCTTTAAGATAGTTATCAAATTCGCTGATATCTATGTCTAAACCGCGATCAGACACGATACGGCCTTCATTCATGGGATATTCGTGTGGATGACGCAAGCATACGGAAGTAAACTCTTGTGTTACCTTTGCCAGGGGTAAGGATGCTGACCACAAAACCAATTCTTGCGCTAAAGGCAGCGACTTTTTAAACTGCGCCAATACTTCTTGCACGGCGCTGATCTTAGGCGCGGCGTAGAACCCACCTACACAAGCGCCTACGGGATGTACGGAGCGTTTACCCAACAAAGTCATTAACATTAAGCCTAAACCATGTAAATGCATGCCACGCTTGACGATGTCGGGGTGATCTTTGGCCATAGCAATCACCGATGGATATCTTAAAAAATCAGGAGCGGTCAACATGTGTATGTGCAAGGCATGACTTTCCATCCATTCGCCACAATAAAATAAACGCCGCATTTCATGTACCCACGGTGTTACCGGCATTTCGAAAATATGCTCCATGGCTTGTACGGCACTCATTTGATATGCCACTGGGCAAATGCCACAAATTCTAGCTACAGCATCGATGACTTCATTAGGTGCGCGGCCTTCTAGAAATTTTTCAAATAAACGCGGCGGTTCATAAATGGATAATTCCAATTGGCTGATCTTGCCTTCATGAATTTTTAAATGCAAAGCGCCTTCGCCTTCAACGCGGGCAATAATAGGAATAGTCAGATCTTTTTGTATATTATCGCTCATGGTGTTTTCTTCTGTTTTAATTTTAAACCCGCTTCTTTAAAGCCAGGCGCACTATTTTGAATGAATAAAAAACGTCTGGAAATTTCTGCATCAGATAAACCTAGACTGGATAGCCATTGTGTTAGAGCATCGGTATTGATGTTTTCCGCTGGACCATAACAAGCATAACAGCCGCGCCCTAAGCTAGGGCATAAGGCACCGCAACCAGTATGAGTGACTGGCCCCATGCAAGGTTCACCTTTAGTCACCATGACACAGACATAGCCTAGACGTTTGCATTCTAAACACACTTTGTCGCGTCGAGCTGAGGGGGTGACTTTTTGTAATAACGATAACAAAGAAGCTAACACTTGTTGGCTATTCACCGGGCAGCCATAAATTTCGTAATCCACTTTAACGTGATTTGAAATGGCGGTAGCGGTGTCTAAAGTAGAAATAGTCTCGGGGGTGGCATAAATAGCCTGCATCCACGATTTGGTATCGGCAAAATTACGTAAAGCTTGAATGCCGCCCGCGGTGGCGCAAGCGCCTATAGTCACTAAATAACGGCTATTAGCACGAATTTCGCGTATGCGTTTCGCTTCTTCTGGAGTGGAAATACTGCCTTCTACATAAGCCACATCCACTTTAGCCGTAGGATTGATAGGCCCCATTTCTACAAAATGAACGATGTCTACTTTTTCGGCCAATTTTAATAAATCTTCGCCTAGATGTAAAAAAGCCAATTGACAGCCATCGCAGGAAGTAAACTTATGAATGGCAATACGTGGTTTTACTTCTTCCATTAGAACCCCTTCTTATTGAGTAAGGCTTTTACTTGCGGATAACTGAACACCGGCCCTTCTTTGCAAATAAAATCGCCGCCAAATTGGCAATGACCGCAATGGCCCACGGCACATTCCATATTGCGCTCTAAGCTTAAATAAATCGCTTCCTCGGGGAAATGCAGCTGTGTCAAACGTTGCACCGAAGCGCGCATCATGCCCTCAGGGCCGCACATCATACATAGAGTATTGTTAATATCTAAATTAATTTGATCAAGTAACTCAGTGATCAAACCCGTGTGTCCAGGCCAATTGGGCTGAGAACTATCGGCAGCTAAGGCGACTTGTACATTCGGTAATGCTGCCCATTGCTCATATTGTTTTTTAAAAATTAAATCGCTACTGTGTTTAACACCTTGCAAGATGAATAGACGGCCAAAATTAGCGCGATGTTTCAGTATATGATAAATGATCGACATACTAGGAGCACAACCTAAGCCACCGGTAATGATCAACACATCTTTGCCTTGCGCAAGATCCAATGGCCAACCACGACCGAAAGGACCACGCAAGCCTACGTGATCACCGACTTGCAATAAAGACAAGCCGTCAGTGACTCGACCTACGCGGCGTATAGTATGGGCATATAAACGATTGTCTTCACCGTTAGACAAAATGGAAATAGGTACTTCGCCTACGCCAAATAAATACAACATATTAAATTGCCCGGGTTGAAAGGCATACTCTTTTTTTTCAGTATCGGTAAATTGCAGCGTTAAGGTAAAAATATCGCTGGATTCATCGCTGCGGGCGACTATTTTTGTGTCGATGGGGGTGTCTATAACGTTCATGAATCTTTCTCTTTTTTAGCTACAACTACATTCGATTCGCCAGCAATAGCGGCCATTTCCTCGGTTAAATCGATACCTACTGGACACCAGGTTACACAACGACCACAACCTACGCAACCACTGGTATCGAATTGATCCCACCAGGTGCCTAGTTTATGTGTTAGCCATTGTTTATAGCGCTTTTCAGTGGTATCACGCACAACCTGCCCGTGTATGTAACTATGACCTTGGGTAAAGCACGAATCCCACTCGCGCGCATGTACGCTGCCATTGCCATCTACCGTAGGGTGTTCCGTTTGATGATGACAAAAACAAGTAGGGCAAACCGCAGTACAATTGCCGCAAGATAAGCAGCGCTCGGCCACTTCCTGCCAACGCGGATGATCCAAATTATTCATCAAGATATCGCGTAGAGCGCGGCTATTATCCTTAGGCATGCGTTTGGTTTGCATATTGGCGGCATCGATGCTGCGTTGTGCTGCCGCAGCTATTTTGGCGGCTTCCGCTTCATTGCAATGTAGGCTTTCAATCAAATCGCGACCTTTGTCGCTGTCTACCTCAACCACAAAACCATTCTGAATTTCCGTTAAAGCCAAATCGTAGCCCGAAGTAGCTTTAGGACCGGTTTTAGTCGATACGCAAAAACAATTGCCGCCGGAGTAACTGCAATTAACGGCAATCACCAATAAATGTTCTCTGTGCCAGCGATATTGTTGGTCTACATACTGTCCCTTCAGCAAGGTTTTATCTTGTATTGCCATGCCTGCTAAATCACAGGAGCGAGCGCCTATTAAAGCGATAGGCTTTTGTTCCGGCATCGTTTCTTTGAAAGTGAATGCGCCTGCTTCATCGCGCTCTACGCGCCATAAGGATTCTTTAGGTTTAAACAGCAAGGGTTTAATCGCTTGCGGACCATTAGCCCAGGCGAAAGCTTCGTTGAGCTCACTTTTTTGTAAACGATAATGCCCGGGTTTTTGTGCATCGCGCATACCCCAAGGTAATTGCTTAGCATCGGTTAAGTCATCAAAGACTATGGCGCCGTCTTGTACCTGCGGGCCCAGACAACGATAGCCTAAGGCCGTTAAAGCCTTGATTAGGTCATTGAATTGTTCGTAAGCTAGGAAGTAAGACATGGATTTATTCCCTAAAAAAGAAAAGTATATCATATGCGAAGAGTATGTTAACATATCCGTGGTAATTGATCGCCTGCTAGCCAATCGACTATGCGCTTGCCGCCAAAACTTGTTTTCATCTGCACGAAGCAATGGCTATCGACAATCGCCTCGCCTATAATAGCTGCATCTCGTCCTTGCGGATGCGCTTTCATCGCTGCTAATACAGTATCGGCATCGGCTGCCGCACACACGGCGACCAATTTACCTTCATTGGCTACATACAACGGATCGATACCTAATAATTCACAAGCGCCGCGCACGGCATCCCGTATAGGCAAAGCATTTTCATCTACCACAAAGCCTAAGCCATATTGATTAGCCCATTCATTTAACACTCCAGCCACGCCGCCACGAGTGGGATCACGCAAACAATGTAAGTGGGGCACAGCTTGTAATATTTGTGCCGTTAAACCATGTAAAGACGCACTGTCGGAAAGAATTTCAGTGCTAAATTGTAGATTTTGTCGTTTGGACATTACGGCGATGCCATGATCGCCTATAAAACCACTAACGATCACTTTATCGCCCGGAGCGATTTGATTGGTCAACTGTACCTCTGCAGGCACTACACCGATGCCGGTAGTCGTAATGAATACGCCATCGCCTTTGCCTCTTTCAACAACCTTAGTATCGCCTGTCACAATCGCTACATTGGCATCGACCGCTGCTTTTGCCATCGAGTGCACTATTTTTTGTAAGTCGCTTAAGGGAAAGCCTTCTTCTAAAATAAACGCTACGGATAAATACAACGGTGTAGCGCCTGCCATAGCGATATCGTTGATGGTACCATGTACTGCTAAGCTGCCTATATCGCCACCGGGGAAAAATAGAGGAGAAATCACATGACCGTCGGTGGTCATTACCAAACGTGGATTGGTGATGTTTAATGAAGCTTGATCACGACGTTGCAATAACCATTCATTGTCAAAGGCTTTTAAAAACAATTGCTCTATCAATTGATGCATGGCCTTACCACCGGAACCATGATTCATCTCTACCATGCCGTGTTTGAAATTTATTTTAATCATCATTCAACCTTCCATAAGCATAATAAGCGGCGCAAGCGCCTTCGGAGGAAACCATGCACGAGCCTAAGGGATTTTCTGGAGTACAAGCGGTGGCAAATAATTTGCAATCCTGCGGTTTTTTAGCACCACGCAAAATAGCACCGCACTCGCAAGCTTTATGTTCTTTACCTTCGGCAATGGTCATGGGAAAACGAAGTTCGGCATCAAATGCTGCAAATTCCGCTTTTATTTTCATCGCACTTTTTTCTATATAACCCAAGCCACGCCATTCGAAGCGATCGCGCAATTCTAGTGTTTGTTCTATGAATTGCTGCGATTTAATATTGCCTGTAGGCGATACGGCGCGTGTATATTGATTTTCAATGCCGTAGCGCTGTTCGTTGATCATAACGACCAACATTTCTATAGACTGCATCACATCTAAGGGTTCAAAGCCTGCAATGACTACGGGCTTTTGGTAGCGTTCAGCCACTGTTTTATAGGCATCGCTGCCTATGACGATGCTCACATGAGAAGGGCCTATAAAACCATCTAAGTTAACGCTGGAATTCACATCATTTTTTTCTGCTTCTAATAAAGCTTGCATAGCAATGGGCGTTAAGACATGATTACAAAAAATGGTGAAATTCTTCAATTGTTCCTTTTGCGCTTGCAACAAGGCAACGGCAGTGGGCGGAGTAGTGGTTTCAAAACCCACGGCAAAAAAAATGACTTCTTTATTCGGATTTTGTCGGGCAATCATCAAAGCATCGTCTATAGAGTAGACCATGCGTACATCTGCACCCTTTGCTTTGGCCTTCAATAAACTGTATTGATCACTGCCAGGTACACGCAACATGTCGCCATAACTGCATAGAATCACTTGTGGTAATTCTGCTAAAGCAATCGCATAATCGATGCGTGCGATGGGGAGTATGCATACCGGACAGCCAGGTCCGTGAATGAGTTCTATATTTTTCGGCAAGAGCGATGTAATGCCATAACGATGTATGGCATGCGTATGGCCGCCGCAAAATTCCATGATAGCATAATGGCGATTGGGCTCGACGGTGCGCTTTATTTTCTCTGCGATCAATTGCGCCATCTTACCATCGCGAAATTCACTGATGTATTTCATAATGCGGACATCTCTTTAAAAAGAGCCAATGTTTTTTGTGCCTCTGTTTCATCTAATTTCGTTAAGGCATAACCTACATGTAGAATGACGTAATCACCTACGCGTACATCGTCCACTAAAACGAGCGAAATTTCTTTTTCAATGCCGCCTATATTGGCTATCGCGAGAGGATAATCTTTTAGCGCAGTGATTTGTACTGGCATGGCTAAACACATAGATTGGAGTCCTCATATTTTTTTAAGAAAAGCTTTTATTTTCTATTTTTCTTTGCTATGATGTACTTATGCGTGTTGATTGAATCTCACGCATAAAGAGTGCAACCTTGAGTCCTCGCTATCGTTCGGAAAAACTCAAAGTTGCGTAACCTAAGTCGCCCCTCTGGCATGAACCAACACGCCAAAGAGGCTAACTTGAACCTTAGATGAATAAGGATACAAGCTAATGAAAATTATACCACATTATGGCAATCGCATGAGAAGTAGATGGATTTTAACTTTTTAAACTTCTGATTTTTAAGTGCGGCATATATGGCAATCGCATGAGAAGTAGATGGATTTTAACTTTTTAAACTTCTGATTTTTAAGTGCGGCATACCAACTATT
>JBIPMB010000309.1:0-2588 GCA_044369355.1 Gammaproteobacteria bacterium
AAACGTGACAATACGCAATCTGATGGCCACGAAACGGGCATTTCGGCAAAACGAGCCCATGAATTCGCTAATTTCAGATTTGTATTTCCGGAGATGAGGCGTATAAAAGACTCATTCATCCATGGTCGTGGGGGCGATGCAACCAGAGTCTCCGACGGATCGATGCCGTTGAGTAATCCTGCGTCTATTGCACGAAGGGTCTGTTCTCTCTCCCACCCATTTATCTGGGTGTTGGCCTGCCAACCGGGGTTTGCATCGACTATCACTGAATTGACTCGTGCTGTGAGCGAGGCCAAGACTGCAACGCCTACTGCCATACCCATCACAAGAATTGAACGCCGACTCTCAAGCTTGTCGAGACAGGCGGTAACCGCGATTCCAGTTGCCCCACTAAGAGCCATTTGAGCAACCCAAATATTTATGTACCCTCCCCCCCATGAGGACCACTCCTGATGGCCAGCAGACAGCGATACGACAGCCGCCGAGCCAACAATCCACCAAATGAACAGTAGGGATGCTGACCACCGGCGTCGGACTTTGAAACTGAAAGATCTACTTGACTCAGCCGACGTTGACCTGACTATGAGGGCTAGTGAAGTGCTAGCCAGAAGAAGAAGAAGCGAGATCAGGGAGAAACTGGGCATACGGGAGATGCCCCAAGCAGAAGTTGAAACTAGTGGCAGGAGGCCACTCAACTGTTTTAGGAAGGAAGTTATAACCACCAACGGGTCGATGGACAACTGATAGTAGGGCATGGCAATATCCGACGAGGTTGTCAAGTACATGCGCATTCGGAGGGTCACGTACGCAAGAAAGACCCACACAAGTAGACGTCTCACGAACTTGGTATCCCGGTCATCGAGTTCGCCGCTTATGAGGACGAGTCCCATAGTACAGATCACCGCAATCTCGTGATACAGGGCTGCGCAAAGCACAAGAACAACCAGCATTGCCATTAGATGAACACGTTGGTCCGGCTTTCGAGAGATTCGTTCGACGACCACCAGTTGTAGAAGAAGAATGAGCAGTAATACCTTGGTATGGACACCGAAACTCAGAATTGGGTCGAAGTCGGTTCGAAACTGGCTCACTGTAGCGAGGATAAGAATCGCCATCGGACCGGTACGACGGTCACCTGTCCATACATTCAGAAGGTGCAGGAAGACTGCGGCAATAGTCAGTACGAGACAAAACTGTAGAAGTTTGAAAGTCTCACGGTCTGAAATCTCAAAGGAGATTGAACCAATCAAATGTGCGAGTGGATGGAATCTTCCTAGAGAATGAACATAAATGTCCGTCCACCTGATTCCGTCTGACACTGCATCAAGGGAATACTCATGTCGCAGTTCACCCCAAATAACATCAAACCGATCGTCCTGAATGAACCCACTTCGCAAGACTGGCCAAATAACCAGCGCATAAGCCGATAGTGCGACCAGATTGCCGACATAGATTGATGCTGCGCTTAATTTGCGAGACAAGCTGAAAAATCCCTTTCTAGTGAGAAAGGTTCCGAGATGCATCGTGCAGAATCGCCGGCCCTGCGCTCAACTGGTCCGCCACCTACAAAGTGCCGACGTCTTGTCCCTCGCCAGGCGTATCACCGTATCTCTTCCAACACAGTCTGTATGACCAAATCAACCTCTGATTCCTGCATGCCAGGAAAAATCGGCAACGAGAAAAACTTCTCAGCAAGACTTTCTGCAGTAGGGAAACTGCCCTTTGAATACCCGAGGAACTCGTACGCCTTCTGGCGGTGTACAGCAATTGGATAGTGCACACCATGCCCTATGAATTTTCGGTCAAAAGCCTTACGCATTCGCTCCCGATCGTCTACAAGAATGGCGTATACATGAAAAGCGTGAACATATCCGTCCGGCACGGTCGGGCATTTGATACCGGCGTTGGTGAAAGCTGTGGTGTACTTGTTTGCAATCAGGCTTCTTTGGGCATTCCAAGCCTCCATGTAACGTAGTTTCACGGACAGAAATCCTCCCTGAACGCCGTCCATTCTGTAATTGAACGCAACCGCGTCGTGAACGTACCGTTCAGGCGAACCCCAGTTCCGCATCAATCTCACTCTTTCAGCTACGACAGAATCATTAGTAACCACCGCACCAGCTTCACCGAGCGCACCGAGATTCTTCCCAGGATAAAAACTGAAGCCCGATACGAGCCCAAATGTGCTTGCTCTACGTCCATTGATTGACGCGCCGTGGGCTTGAGCTGCATCCTCGATGACAACAATTCCATTTTGATCCGCAAGATCCATGATTGCCGGCATGTTTGCCATTAGTCCATGTAGGTGAACAGGCATAATCGCCTTAGTTCTTGGCGTGATTGCCTTTTGGATCATTTGCGGATTGATGTTCCACGTGTCTGGATCAACGTCTACGAACACAGGTTTTGCGCCCGTGTAACTGATTGCTGCCGCTGTCGCAATGAACGTCATTGGCGTCGTAATCACTTCGTCTCCCGGCCCGACCCCAGATGCTTCCAATGCGAGGTGTAAGGCAGAAGTCCCCGAGTTCACTGCAACAGCATGGTCCGAACCACAATAAGTGGCGAACTCCCTTTCAAAACGGTTT
>JBIPMB010000311.1:0-9640 GCA_044369355.1 Gammaproteobacteria bacterium
GTTGACCATATTCTACGGGTTGGCCATTCTCAACTAAGATAGATTTAATGATACCCGCCGCATCGGCTTCGATTTGGTTGAACATTTTCATGGCTTCAACGATACACAATACGTCACCGACCTGTACATTATCGCCTATTTTAACAAAGGTAGACGCTTGCGGTGAGGGTGATAAATAAGCTGTGCCTACCATAGGTATGGCAATCGCATGAGACTGCCCAACGAGAGTATAAACAATAGGTAACAATTTGCTTCTGAGCCGATGAGCAAGAAAGCCATAATAACGGACCATATATTCAAAATTAGATAAACACAAAAAAGGTTATAGTTGATTCTTTATTAAACAAGAATCGCTAATTTCAAAGAATTTAAAAAGATCGCGGGAATGTAGGTAAAAACGCCTCAAAAAAAAGAAAGTTATCGAGCCAAATAAACCATATGCAATTATTATTTCATATTCGCTGTTATGCTGCTAGACTTGACAAGCACAAAGCAAGGAATGTATTTTTGTTTTTTTATTAGGTTTCACTTTTTACTCGTTAAGTTTAGTTTAAACCAAAACGGTAATAATGTGAGATGAATGAATAGATTTTAGGAGTAATCATATGTTCGGTTTAACGCAGCATAAAGTTTCAGTTAATACAGCTCTTGCTTTGATGGGGGTTTCTATAGCACCATCGAAACAAGAAAGTGAAATAGAACAAAATGAACCACCAGTTTTCTCACAAAGACGCGCTTTGACAATAAGCTCCCCTTTTGATGTGTCTACATTGGATGGTATGAACGGGTTTCGAATAGATGGTATCTCGGCATGGCAATACTCTGGTTTCTCTGTCAGCTCAGCAGGAGATGTGAATAAAGATGGATTCGGAAAATACGACGAACGAGGCAAGAGCCGTAGCGAATGGTCGACGATAGGAGAAAGGCCTTAGTAAATAAAACAGCGAGGTGGTAAAAAACGGCCTCGCTGTGTTTTTATCGTCTTCCCATGTTAATATAACCAAAATAGGAGAAATTAAAGATGAATGAACAAGCACTGAAAGAAAAAAATAGCGTAATCAGCGCTGATGAAAAGTTAAGCCTCTCAGCTGCAAAGAAACCCGATGAGCAATTCAAGCTTTCACCACAATTGCTAGAGTTTTTAAAGGTTTACAATGTGAGCCTAGGATTTACGACCTATCGCACGGGTAAAACGGTGCTAGTGGGTAGAATGCAGGATGGTGAGCGGGTATCGCTTTATCAGCAAGTGTTTAATCACAGTCTAGGCTTTGCCAGCAGTGGCGATGGCCAGCAATTAGCGCTGGGTACGGCGTATCAGATTTGGCGTTTTACCAACGCGGTTCCGCTCAACGAAGGTGCAGAGCACGATAAGGTGTATATTCCACAAGCAGGTTACACCACAGGCGTTTGCCATCCCAGTGATTTGGGTTTTGATAAAGAAGGCAAGATTGTATTTGTGAACACGCTGTTTAGCTGTATTGCCACAGCCAGTGAAACGGAAAGTTTTGTACCGCTGTGGAAGCCGCCGTTTATATCCAATCTAGCCCCAGAAGACCGATGTCATTTAAGTGGACTTGGCTTTAGAGACGGCGAGCCACGCTATGTGACGGGATTTAGCCAAACTGATGTTAAAGACGGCTGGCAAGAACAGCGCCACAATGGTGGTTTTGTGATGGACATTAAGACCAATGAAGTGTTGTGCGAAGGTCTATCGATGCCGAATTCACCGCGTTGGTATCAAGATAAACTGTGGGTGTTAAACTCAGGCGAGGGTTCATTTGGTTATGTGGACGTGGACACAAAGCAATTTACGGCCGTAACCCTATGCCCGGGATACGCACGGGGCTTGAGTTTTTGCGGCAATTTTGCGCTGATTGGTTTGTCTAAGGTAAACAGTAATCCGTCTAGTGAAGCCTTAGTCGTAGAAAAAAGACTGACGGCAGAAAAGGCGGAATCTTATTGTGCATTGCAGATAGTGGATTTAAGAACGATGGAAACCGCACCTTTGTTGCTGTTGGAAAAGCCCGTTGAAGAAATAGGCGATATAATAGTCATTCCCAATACGCGCAATCCGATGTTAATCGGCTTTGCAACGGATGAAATTCACCGCTATATGGTATATAACCAAGAGCTATTGAAATAGGGCCTAAATTGTGGATTTTTAATTAGGAGCACACTCAATGTTGAATGGAAAAGAAGAAAAGAAGGACGAGGCAGCGGCAGCCCCCAATGCGGTTGTACCTAAAGCAAGTGAGCAGGGGTTTCAGTTCCAGTTTCATGGACAACTACTGGCCTGGCTAGAGGCAAATCAGGTGAGTGTGGGTTTTACCACCTACCAGATAGGTAAGGTATTTTTAGTGGGCAGAAACCCCAACCAACCCCGTTTAGCCATTTACGAGCGTACCTTTGCCGAGTCTATGGGGCTCGCCAGCAGTGCGGATGGCCAGCAATTGGCAATGGGCTCTTTATACCAGATTTGGCGTTTTTCCAATGCAGTGAGAGAGCCACAGCGGGGTATGCCTTACGATAAGGTATATATTCCACAGGTGGGCTACACTACGGGAAGTTGTGACGCCCATGATTTAGGTTTCGATAAAGACGGCAAGATTGTGTTTGCCAATACCATGTTTAACTGCATAGCCACCATGAGCGAGACTCAAAGCTTTGTGCCTATTTGGAAACCACCCTTCATATCCAATCTAGCGCCAGAAGACCGATGCCATTTAAATGGACTTGGTTTTAGAGACGGTGAGCCGCGTTATGTCACGGCATGTAGCCAAACCGATACAAAAGCCGGATGGCGCGAACACCGCCAGAAGGGTGGCGTGGTGATGGACATTAAGACCAATGAAGTGCTGTGCGAAGGCTTATCCATGCCGCATTCACCGCGCTGGCATCTAGATAAGTTATGGGTATTAAACTCGGGCGAGGGTGAGTTTGGCACCGTGGACATGGAAACGAAGCAATTTAAACGAATGGCATTGTGTCAGGGCTTTGCACGAGGATTAAGCTTTCACAATAATGTAGCCGTGATAGGATTATCAAAACCCAGACACAATGACACCTTTGAGGGTTTAGGCTTAGAGCAAAAATTGCAGGAGCAAAAGACGACGGCCTCTGTGGGATTGCAACTAGTGGATATCAACACGGGGCAGACATTACTTGCTTTCTGGATAGGCGGAGATATCAAAGAAATCTATGATGTGACGATTATGCCCAATACCAGAACGCCTATGTTGCTTGGGTTTAGGAATGAAGAGATACAACGGACTATCGTTTTTGATGAAGAGGCTTTAAATCGACTTAAGCAACAGGAAAAAGAAGAAGCAGAAGTAAAAAAGTTATTTAATATAAGTCCAAAAGCGAGCCCTTCTTTACCTGCTCCAACATCGATACCAACACCAATGCAGCTAAGCCCTCAAGTGGAATCGTCTTCGTCTGAACCCGTTCAGAAAAAGAAGGCAAAAAAAGAAGTTGAAGCAGAACCCGCTCAACAGCAATTACAAGCAAATCCAAGCGCAGTATCCACATCCGGCTTTTATGGTTTTTGGCAAACACACCGACAATCCATTTTATTGGGAATGAGTGCTTTGGCCAATGTTGGATTAGCAGTGATTGCATTGCAGGCGTATCAGCAAGAAGATACCGAGCCAAAATCGGGCGCCTTGACAAAGCATTAATATAAGCAGCAATAGAATGCTGCTAAACGCGCATGTTATGGTGCCTTAGTTCGGTTTGGGGAGTCATGGCTCCAAACCGGACTTTATTTTTTATTTATCGTTCTCAAAAGCATTAGCATTATGGCATTTTTATTCATAAACGACCGACCACATTTATTAAGCGATCATAAATCTTTCCTTCAAAGCTAAAATACTGTTGCCGCGAATAGATTATAAAAGGCATCAAAATATTTTACTACTATGCTTATTTTCGTTTTCTATTAGTAAAAAGGGCCAATTCTTAAATATAATTTATTTAGGTGCCATTAATAAAAAAACAAAGTAATTGTTTTAGATTAGATGCTATAAATTTTGGGCTAAGGCATTAGAATAAAAGTGTGTGATGGGTTAAGTATTTTTTACCATATTTTGTTACAATGCCGAAGATGCAATGGTTTAGCATGAGTAAGAAATATAGGAGAAAATGACGATGTTTGATTTAACACGCTACAATGTAAATCGAGGCGCACTTGCAGTGAGTGCAGGTATATCTTTAATTTCAGCTGCACGGGATTTACCTAATACAGCTGAGCGCAGAACAACAGAAACAACTTTTCCATCACTATCGCCACCTAAGGCAAGTTCGGCTTGGAGTGAATGGGCCTTAAGTGGTTACGTTGGTAATTTTTTAGAATGGGCTGGTGAGCAATTAGCAGGAGTTGGCAGTGAAGTATTTCCTGCCCCTAGTATTGCAGAGCGCCGAATCGCAATGCGTGAAAATAGACGGGTGTTAAAGCAACTATTTGCTGAAAGTTTAATAGGCGAGGATGTAGAGCAAGAGCTAAAGGAAACATTGAGCGCGTATTTGCGCAATGGCGCGGCACTTACAAAATCAGATGTGCTTACTCCTAAAAAGTGGAAGCAAGAATTGATGCAATTAGAGAGTCAAGCGAAATTAGTCGGTTCAGAAGATGTAGCATCTGTTTTGTCTGAATGGATAGAGCAATTGGATGTGTTGCAGGAAAGGCGAGCGAAAGCAGATACATCAGAACAAATTGAAAACAGAGCGAATGCTGTACCGCCACTCACACAATATCCAAATCCTTTTGAGTTGTCTAGTTTAGACGGCAGTAATGGATTTCAGTTGAATGGGATTGCGGCTAAGGACCAATCTGGATTTTCTGTTAGTGGAGCCGGAGATGTCAATGGAGATGGTTATGATGACTTTATCATTGGGGCAAGCGATGCTTCTCCAAATGGCCGTACTCAGGCAGGTCAAAGTTATGTGGTATTTGGCCAGTTGAAGATGGTGGGCTCTATAGAGTTATCCACTCTGAATGGAACTAATGGATTTCAAATTAACGGAATTGCAGCTTACGATAACTTAGGATGGTCCGTCAGTGATGCGGGCGATGTGAATGGAGATGGTTATGCAGATATTATCATTGGAGCACCCGCCGCTCTAGGTGGTCAGTATGTGGGTCAAAGTTATGTGATATTTGGCAATGCTACATTTACAAGTCCGCTAGAGTTATCTAGCCTAAATGGAGTCAATGGATTTCAAATGAATGGTAACCATGGCCCTGCTTGGTCAGGTTATTCAGTCAGTGGAGCGGGAGATGTCAATAGAGATGGCTATGGAGATCTTATCATCGGGGCGAATAGAGATTACTCAGATTTTTTTAATGAGGGTGTGAGCTATGTGGTATTTGGTAAACCAACGTTTACAAGTCCATTGGATTTAGGGAATTTGATGAATGGGGCCAATGGATTTCAAATCAGTGGTATTGCCGCGGAAGATTATTCGGGTTGGTCGGTGAGTGGGGCAGGGGATGTGAACCGAGATGGATATGCGGATCTTGTTATCGGAGCGTTGTATGCTTCTCCAAATGGTCTTGCTAAGGCGGGGGAAAGTTATGTTGTATTTGGCAAAGCCACATTTCTAAGCGCACTGGCATTATCGAGTTTAAATGGGGATAATGGATTTCAAATTAATGGAATTGCAGCAGGTGATAATTCAGGCTGGTCTGTTAGTGGAGCAGGAGATGTCAATGGAGATGGGTATGCAGACATTATCATTGGGGCATATTCAGCCTCGCCGAATGACCGCCATTTTTCTGGTCAAAGTTATGTGATATTTGGTAGGTCTAGATTCACAACGCCCTTGGAATTAGCTAGTTTAAATGGAACCAATGGCTTTCAAATAAATGGTGTCGCAGAGGAAGATCGATCAGGTTATTCTGTTAGTGGGGCGGGGGATGTAAATGCAGATGGCTATGCAGATATTATTACAGGGGCCCCTTTTGCCTATCCTAATGGCCAAAGTTATGTAGTATTTGGCAAGCCGACGTTTACAAGTCCTTTTGAATTATCCAGTTTAAATGGGATCAATGGGTTTCAAATTGATGGGATTGTGGCGGGAGATAACTCAGGGTGGTCTGTAAGTGGAGCGGGAGATGTAAATAAAGATGGATATTCAGATCTTAATATCGGAGCATATTATGCTTCTCCAAATAATCGTATGCATTCAGGTCAGAGTTATGTGGTGTATGGGAGTATTGGCATGGCTTCTCCATCACCTACGCCTCCACCCGCACCAAGTTTAATACCAAGCCCAATGCCGAAGCCTACACCTATGCCAAGTCCAGTGTCTATCCAGACCCCAAGTCCAACCCCGACTCCAAATCCAATCCCGGCTCCAAGTCCGACACCGACTCCAAGTCCAACACCAAGTCCAACTTCATCGCTGAGCCCAAGTCCAACCCCGACTCCAAGTCCAATCCCGGCTCCAACCCCAAATCCGACTCCAACCCCCAGCTCAATACCTGTTATTAGGCCGAATGTGGATCTATCTACTTTTCCTAGTAGCCAAGGTTTTGTCATCAATGGTGCCACTGTTGGTGATACAGTAGGGTACTTCGTCAGTGGCACAAAAGATGTTAATGGAGATGATATCCCTGATATATTGGTTGGAGCAAATCTCGCTAATGCGCATGGACAAAGCTATCTTGTTTATGGTGGACAGTCTGGCACAATTAATTTAGCCAGTTTTCCAAGTGTTCAGGGCTTTGTTATTGACGGTGCGGGTATTGCCGTAAGTGGTACAGGAGATCTGAATCAAGATGGTATTCCTGATTTACTGGTGGGTACGGATGCTTATGATTCATTTGCAGGTGCTGCTTATGTCGTTTATGGCGGACAAAATGGAACTATTGATTTAGCGAATTTCCCTAACTCTCAAGGCTTTGTTGTTGTAGGAGCAACTTCAGGTGGCGGAGCAAGTTGGTTTAGTGGCGCCTATGGAGCAGGCTACTCGGTTAGTGGTACGGGAGATGTTAATCAAGATGGAATTCCAGACATATTAGTAGGTACGTACAATTCCGGATCAGCGTATCTCGTTTATGGTGGCCAAAATGGCACAATTGATTTATCGACATTTCCTAGTGCACAAGGCTTTGTGATAGAAGGAGTTGTGCTTAGTGATCGAGCTGGCTACGCCGTTAGAGGAATAGAAGATATCAATGAAGATGGTATCCCTGATCTCTTAATCGGTGCGCCGCATGCAGATGCGGATGCGGGAGCAGCTTATGTTGTGTACGGTGGCCAGAATGGAACGATTAGTTTAGCAACTTTTCCAAGTTCCCAGGGTTTTGTAATGAAAGGAGTTGCTATGAGCTGGGCGGGTGGTGCAGTCAGTGGTACGGGAGATATTAATGGAGATGGTATTCCTGACTTACTGATCGGAGCTACCAATTCGGGAATACAAGACAGGGGATTAGCATATGTTGTTTATGGTGGACAAAATGGTACCATTGATTTATCAACATTCCCCAGTGCTCAAGGTTTTGTGATATATGGTATTGGTGCTAATGATGAATTTGGATTTTCGGTTGCGGGTACGGGAGATATTAATAGAGATGGTATTCCAGACTTATTAATTGGGGCCAGATATGCTGATTCTTCAGCAGGAGCTGCTTACGTTATTTATGGTGGCCAAAATACCACAATTGATTTATCAACATTTCCTAGTACTCAAGGTTTTGTGATTCAAGGTACTGCTGGCGGATTAACAGGAAATTCCGTTAGCGGTTTAGGTGATGTGAATGGGGATGGTATTGCCGATATGTTGATAGGGGCCATTTATGCGAACTCTAATACTGGAGCAGCCTATGTAGTTTATGGACAAGCTACAGGTTTGCCACCAACTCCATCATCTGTGCCTAGTCCGACCCCCACTCCAACCCCTGCAGAAAAACAAAGTCATACCGAAAGAAATCTTATCATTGGCGGTGTTATAGCGGGTGGTTTATTGGCTACGGGGTTATTTTGTTTCTTTCATCATAAGAAAAAGAACAATCCCGACATGTATGTAAATCCTTTGGATGACATAAGGCACGATGAATTAACTCCATTAAAACAGAGGCGAGATTCTGCAGAACAAAGCAGAGACGGATACTCATTAAATTAAGTAAAACAACATACAGGGAGCAAATTAAAATGTTTGATTTAACACGTTACAATGCAAATCGAGGCGCACTTGCAGTGAGTGCAGGTATATCTTTAATTTCAGCTGCGCGAGGTTTGCCTAGTACAGCTCAGCGCAGAACAACAGAAATAACTTTTCCATCACTATCGCCACCTAAGGCAAGTTCGGCTTGGAATGAATGGGCCTTAAGTGGTTACGTTGGTAATTTTTTAGAATGGGCTGGTGAGCAATTAGCAGGAGTTGGCAGTGAAGTATTTCCTGCCCCTAGTATTGCAGAGCGCCGAATCGCAATGCGTAAAAATAGACGGGTGTTAAAGCAACTATTTGCTGAAAGTTTAATAGGCGAGGATGTAGAGCAAGAGCTAAAGGAAACATTGAGCGCGTATTTGCGCAATGGCGCGGCACTTACAAAATCAGACGTGCTTACTCCTAAAAAGTGGAAGCAAGAATTGTTGCAACTGAAAAAACAAGCGAAACAAATCGGCTCAGAAGAAGTTGCATCTGTCTTGTCTGAATGGATAACAGAACTTAATGTGTTACAAGAAAAGCGAGACGCTGACAGTATAGATGTGTTATCTGAATCATCATCCGTATGCTCAGCAGTTCCCCCTACTTTGGATAAACTAACTTTTTCAAAGGGTGTGGTATTAAATGGATTAGATACAAACGACTATTTTGGTTATTCTGTCAGTACTGCAGGAGATGTGAATGGTGATGGTGTTACTGATTTTATTATAGGTGCACCTGGTGTGAATTCATTCACAGGTGCAGCTTATGTGTTTTATGGTAAAGCGGGAGGAGTTAATACAACAGATGTATCCCGCTTAGATGCAAGCGATGGGTTTGTATTAAATGGGGTAGATAATGAGGCATACTTCGGTTTTTCAGTGGCTGATGCGGGGGACGTGAATGGAGATGGTATAGCGGATGTCATTATAGGAGAGTCCTATAGAGTTTCAAATGTGCAACCAGGAAAAGCTTATGTCATTTACGGCAAGGTGGGTGGAGTTACTGTGACCGATTTATCAGATTTAAGCCCTAGTGATGGGTTTGAATTAAATGGGGTCGATCAAGAAGACAGATTTGGTGTTTGTGTGAATAGTGCAGGTGATGTCAATGGAGATGGTATTGGTGATGTTATTATAGGAGCGTATTACGGAACGCCAGGGCAGCCTGGGAAAGCCTATGTGATTTATGGTAAAGCGGGTGGTGTAAATGTAACAGATTTGTCAAACTTAGACTCTAGCCAAGGTTTTGTATTAACTGGTGCAGATACCGGGGGAGCATTTGGTTTTTCTGCCGATGGTGCTGGCGATGTCAATCGAGATGGCGTAGATGATCTTATTATAGGAGCATTTGCAGCGAATGCGTATGCAGGAAAAGCCTACATAATATACGGTAAAAGGGGAGGTGTAACTGTAACAGATTTATCGAACCTAACTCCAGAAGAAGGTTTTGTATTAAATGGGGTGGCATCCGGTGGTCAATTTGGAGA
>JBIPMB010000288.1:0-2558 GCA_044369355.1 Gammaproteobacteria bacterium
GTTACGTCAGAATTTTCGTAAAAACCCCGATGATAAGTTTTGGATGGGAAAAGAACGTATTCCCCTGGAAGGTTCAGTTGCACTTCAGATTTTACGCAATGGCTCTGGTTACATGGATCTTCTATGTCATCACACCGTGTCATACAAAATGAGTCACATGTATGACGAAAGGATAACCCATTTCCGGTATTATTTGTGTAAGTGACATTTTTCTCCTCCTCATTCTCCTCCCATTCCTCCTCATTCTCCTCCTCCTTCTCGTTGTTGTCAGAGTTACTTTTGGTACTATTTTTGTCAATGTCAATAACCTCTTCTTCCTTTTCTTCCTTCTCGTCCTCTTTTTCCTCCTCGTTGTCGTTGTCAGAGTTGGTCTTGGTACTATCACTCAAATCTCGATCTTCGGAAAGATCACTCTCTTGTACCTCTTTCTCCTCCTTGTCGTCGTTGTTTGAGTTGATCTTGGTACTATCACACAAATCTGATATTACGGATTTTTTCCTGACATGTAAAAATCCGCCTTCCTCAACACAACTAGTTGATTTGTTGTTGTCTGAGATACTTTTGGTACTTTTGTTGGTACTATTTTTGTCGGTGTCATCAACCTCCTCTTCCTTGTCCTCCTTCTCCTCCTCTTTCTCCTCCTCTTTCTCCTCCTCATCGTCGTTGTCAGAGTAACTCTTAGAGTTACTTTCGGTACTATTTTTGTCAGTATCATTAACCTCTACTTCCTTCTCCTCCGATTCCTCCTCTTTCTCCTCCTCGTCGTCGTTGTCAGAGTAACTTTTGGTACTATCACACAAATTTTGGAATGCTGTTTTGCCGGTCATCTTGCCCCCGCCCGCTGTAATGAGTTCTTGATAATAGATATGGTGCAATGGGCAGTAATTCATGCATCCAGGAGGCTTATATGAATGGTTGTTCTCCCAAATGATTTGGCACAAATGATGCACAGGAGCATCACACTTGTTGCATGTTACTGGTGGTGAAAGCATGGAAGCGCATGGCTTAAAAAAAGACCACGAACACTGAACACAATCTCCGGATTTTTTCTTGTCATGTAAAAATCCGCCTATTTCATCACAACTAGATGATTTCGTGCACTTGCGCTTCTGTTGAGATTCTCCTTCAAGAGCCTTGTGGCGGCCGGATTTTTTCCTGTCATGTAAAAATCCGCCTTCTTTATCAAAACTAGATGATTTCGTGCGCTTGCGCTTGCGTTGAGATTCTCCTTCAAGAGTCTTCTGTTCGCCAGAAGAATCGGAAGCTGTATCATCCTTTTCGTTAGCAGTCTTGTTTTTCTCTTCGGTAATGTGGATGATGTCCCGCTCCTGGCTGATGATTGGTTTCGTATTCTTACCCTGTCTGTCAGAAGAATTAGAAGGCTGTCCGGATTTTTTCCTGTATGGTAAAAATTCAGAATCTTCATTTCTGCTCCATGATGTTGAGGACAAAGATGACCTGGATGAATCCCCCCCCCCTGTACTAATTTTATCTTCGTTCGAGTCATTGAAAGTAGGTTTTAAGTCAGCGTATTTCTCCTCGTTTTTGTTATCCGAGTCGTTATTGTCATTATCCGAAGTGTTACGATTCGAGTTGTTAGTTGACGAGTCGCTGACTTCAGAGTCACCGTCATCAACATTGTCGGTAGATATGTTGAGGTTCTGGGGATAGGAGTCGTTGTCCTCGACATTTTTCAGCACACGAACAATGCGACTTGTTTGTTTCATTCTTGGTCCCATGTTTTATTTGGTTTTTTTTGTTAATTTTATGTAGTAGCATTTCTTTGAGCGTAGAGGTGAAAAATGATCTCGTATCTTCGAATTCTAAAGCAATCGTAAAGGAGGCTGCTCTTTTTTCAACCGTGCCAGCGGTTGAAGTTAAAAATTTTCAACCTTTCTAGGGTTGAAGTTAAAAGTGTTCTCTAATAGTAGTTAAACTTGTATTATATTTATTTAAAGGTTGGCCATTATAATAAAATGTGTAGTATTGTAAAGATATATATCATTAGACCCTATGAGATAGCCAATAACTAAAACGCTACTTTTCAATATAAGTCATACTCAGCGATGAAATTCTGACATCTTCGGTGAAGTTGACATCTGCCTCTCCTTCTTAAAAATTACTTCCGAACCGAACTCCATCTGAGATTGTAACCACTATCACAACATAAATCACTCGCAGAGCCATAAGAAAAATATTATCTTATTTTCACTTTAAGTCCATTATTATCGATATGAGCAAGATGTCGAACAGTAACACGTTTGCAGGTGAATCGCGGAATGATCATCAAGATAATTCGCAGCGCTACTATGGTAAGTTTGCATCGTCGTCTCAATCACACTCACACCGCGGCCGAAGCAGTGAGCCACCTACCGCAGTTACCCCCAACAAAAAAGACCGCGCTTCCTCAAAGCACAAGAGCAAGTCCGCACTATCTTCAAGTATTGCATTGCGGAAGGCGCCTTTCGAGAAAAGTGAAGTCAGTACGAGCAACAAAAGACACGCTTCCTCAAAGCACAACAAGTCTGCGAAGTCAGTTCCTATCGTCACTCTTGGTT
>JBIPMB010000074.1:0-9590 GCA_044369355.1 Gammaproteobacteria bacterium
TAAGCGCATACCATAAAAAGGTGCAAATTAACCCAGAATATAAAGTTTTTCTGTTTGATAAAGATAGTACCTTAGTTGTAAATGGAACACCTCTTAATGCAGAGCTGCATAAAGAAGTGTTTCTATACTTTGCCAGACACCCTCAACAAATAGCCTGGGGAATGGTTTCTACTGGGGGCGGAGAAATGTCTTTTTATGCTTCTGAAGAGGAAGGGTATGGTGAGAGTGGGATACAGCAAGACGCGACAGGAAATCTTAACCAATTTAGAAAAGAAATATTGCAGGATGGTTATACGGGGGGGAATGATCCCAGAAGAGCATTACATTTTTGCGCAAATTATTATAGAAGAGATCTTAAACAGCTATCAATGCATATAGTGGTTCCTGATGCTCTGCATCTTGCAGCCGAAGAACTTACTCCTTTACTAGAATACGGTACTTTGCAGGGACATGATCCGGATTATTCTTTGTCTATGACAAACAGAAAAGGGGAAAAAGTTTGCTATAAATTTAAGGTGGATACTTATGCTACATTAAAATGCAGGCACGGCATTGAAATCGTGTTGAATCTCAAACTCTATCTGGAAAACAGAGAGTTGCATATTAAAGGCGATAATAAGCTGTTTCAAGCCTTGGATGGAATGGCCTCTGCTAAAATCGCCGTCATTCCCGGAAAGGAGATGCACGCTCTAGGTATTATGGATGTTTTAGCACCGGCTGACTTTATACGCGTCTATTCACACCAGATTTTTGGCCTAGATGACAAAGAAGAATGTGTGAATGTTTGGCGTAAGGGTGGACTTAGCGCGGCTGTGGCAAATACGCGAGAAGCTATTCTAGACTGTAAAAAAGAGGCGGCACGTGAGAAAACAAGTCAGGCATCGTTTCAGCATCATTATGATACCGAGCAAGCAGAGCAGAATAGCGAGAAAATAATCTTAAAGTGTAAGGGCGCTGTTTTGAGCAATTTATTAGCCACAGAAGCTGAATATTCTAGTCTGCAGAGTGAACGGGTTGATTTAGAAAGGCGGATGGAGGAAGCAAACTTTATGGCTCTAAAGAGAGAGAAACAATTACAGCAAGCACGAAAAACTATAGAGTTCTGTGATAAGATACTGGCGGATGAAAGTCAGATGGGGAATTATGCTCCAGCCTTGCTTCAACATATGGGAAATTTTGAATCTCTTGACCAACTAAAGAAAAGAAATGTTGAGGATACAGTACGCCTGACTCAGGCTAAAGGTATTAGAACGGGTTTAATAGCGATGCTTAAGGAAAAGTATAATGAAGTTGATGATATTGTTCTAAAAGAATCTTTGAAAAACTTAATCTTGGATCTCGAGTTGGTATCAAATTATCCGCAGATATGCCCCAGACTAGAAGTACATGTATTATTAAATTATTCTCAAAATATGGATGTAAGGGAAAATGACTGGAGTAAACAAGTCCTTCAAGCCATCAATATTCATGATAAATATCTGCTAGAAATATCGGGTAATAATATTCAAGACTATCAGCATCATCTTCAAAACGCGGCTGACTTTCATATTAGAGCTTATCGAATAAGGGAGCTTCGTAAAAAAATAGAGCCCGATGTTCTATCTGAATTATTTACGGATAGATCTGGAGCTATAGCAGAGCCCGCCCTACGTATAAATAAGGCATTGAATAGAATACACACTTATATGGATGGTATCTCTTGTACCAATATTTTGGTTCCCACTGATGAGACGATAAAAGATATTCTGGAATTCAAAAAAGCAGCTGAAGAGGGTTGTAATCAGAGTAGAAGCAAAATCAGTAGTGCATTTTTCAAGTCCAATGATGCGCACGCGCGACTTTACCTAGAGTTCTTAGATGAAGCTAATAAAATGCTGCATGCCCTGCGGGTATTGTATCCTGATCGGGTTAAAGCAGTAGAAGCAGCGCAACTGAGCTCGGGCAAGAGTTTACAGCAAAGCTAAGGGCCAACCCCAGCGATCGTTTTGCACAAAATTCGGTCGCCGGGTCCCATCTGTATCATATTGCATCTATTTTGACAGTATCTTATAATGCCGCAGATTGCACGATCATTTAAGGGTTCATTATGAAAGGCTTGTTGGCGTTATTACGTTTATGGTGGGATATTTGTCGCTTTAAGCGCGACCCTGCAGACGTGCCTTATTCGCCTACCTTATTGACCGTGGTGGCCCTGTGTCAATGGAGTTTAGCCTATTTAGCCTGGACCAACAGCAAGAATTGGCAGTACGGTCTTTTGGCCGCTAGTATCTATGTAGGCACCTTGTTGCTGTTGCCGTATTTAGTCCTTTTGGCTGCCCACAAAACAGCGCGTTATGTACAAATGCAAGCGGCTTTATTGGGCACATCGTTGTTGCTCAATCTAGTGGCGGCAATACTTATCGTTTCCAGCTCTTTCTTAGCTCAAGGTATTCCTTTTTTACAGTATTTGGTCTTATTCGTTATCATCTTGATGGTGATCTGGGCGATAGCCGTGCAGGGTAAAATCTATCAATCAGCCCTAGAAAAACCGCGTTTTATAGCCGTTTGCATCGCTATATTTGTGTTATTGGCCAGCTCCAATATATTTGAATGGATGATGCGCTTATTACAATGGATCAAGGCCAGCGTGTTATGAGTAGACATCTGCACATCTTAGGGATCTGCGGCACTTTTATGGGCGGGATTGCCGCTCTGGCTAAGGAAGCGGGTTTTAGTGTCAGCGGTGCCGATGAAGCCGTATATCCGCCCATGAGTACACAATTAACGGCCTTGGGCATAGATTTACATCAGGGTTATGACGATACCCTGTCAGAGTCTGTTCCCGACGCTATAGTCATCGGCAATGCTTTGTCTAGAGGCAAACCCATCGTCGAAGGCATTTTGGCGCGCAATTTGCCTTATTCTTCGGGGCCTGAATGGCTGTATCGAGAAATCCTACAACAACGTCATGTCATTGCTGTTTCGGGCACACATGGCAAAACTACCAGCGCGAGTTTAATTGCGTGGGTCTTAGAATTTGCAGGCGTAAAACCAGGCTTTTTAATAGGCGGTGTTCCGGAGAACTTTGGTATTTCGGCGCGTTTAGGGGATAGTGAATTTTTTGTCATTGAAGCCGATGAATACGACAGTGCTTTTTTTGATAAACGCTCTAAATTTATCCATTATCATCCGCGTACCTTGGTGATCAATAACTTAGAATTCGATCACGCCGATATTTTTGATAATCTAGGCGATATACAAAAACAATTTCATCACTTGCTGCGCATCGTACCCAGCAATGGTACGGTTATAGTGCCTGCTAATGATACCGCCATCCAGGAAGTTTTAGACTTGGGCGTATGGACGCCAGTGGTGTATTTAGGCCTAGATTTTAAAGCACAATCCTTAAAAGACGATGGCAGCGAATTTAAAGTGTATTATCAGGACAAAGAACAAGGCACGGTACACTGGAATTTATTAGGGCAGCACAATATACACAATGCATTAGCAGCGATTGCCGCTGCACATGCGGTAGGCGTGCCCATTGCCACTGCCATAGCCGCTTTACCTGAATTTAAAAATGTCAAACGACGTTTGGAGAAAAAGGGCGAGGCGCATGGTGTGAGTATATACGATGATTTTGCGCATCATCCGACGGCAATTGCTACCACCTTACAAGGTTTACGTGCACGCATAGGGTCAGCGCGTTTATTTGCCCTATTGGAATTAGGCTCTTATACCATGCGTACCGGTGTACATAAAAAAACCTTGCCACCATCGTGGTTAGATGCCGATGAAATTGTCATCATTCGTCCGAATCCAGATTGGGGCGTAGATGATTTAATCGCTGCTTCAAAACGTCCCGTGACGGTATTAGATACACTAGAAGCCATAGTTGAGCATTTTAAAGCAAAAACCAAAGTCGGAGACCATCTCGTTGTAATGAGCAACAAAGGCTTTGGCGGTATACATCAACAATTATTACAAGCGCTGTAATCATGATTAGTAAAATTGCCGCGATACAAATGTGTTCTAGCGAAAGCGTAGATGAAAATCTGCAGACAGCGTATCGTTTAATAGGCGAAGCGGCAGAACAAGGCGCAAAGCTAATTGCCTTACCAGAAATGTTTCCTTTAATAACGGATAAAAGCAATCTGCGGTTACAGGCTCGCGAATCCTTTGGTCAAGGCAAAATACAGGATTTCTTAGCACACACGGCACAACACTATGGTATATGGCTAGTGGGTGGTACCATACCTATACTCAATCAACAAGGCGATAAAGCGCGCGCGGCTTGTTTGGTTTATAACGAGTTAGGAGTAAGGGTCGCACGTTACGATAAAATACACTTATTCGATGTGGTGTTATCAGAAACAGAATATTATCGCGAATCCGATACCGTAGAGGCTGGAGAAAACAGCGTCGTCGTGGAAACGCCTTTTGGACGTTTGGGCTTAGCCATTTGTTATGATGTGCGCTTTCCAGAATTGTTCAATGAACTCTTTAAAAAGGGCGCGGAAATTATAGTCTTGCTATCGGCTTTTACCGTTAAAACGGGGGAAGCACATTGGCATGTATTAACGCGCGCCCGTGCCATCGATACTTTTTGCTATGTGTTGGCCCCCGCGCAAAGTGGTACACACGCCAGTGGTCGCAAGACTTATGGCCATAGTGTCATTATCGACCCTTGGGGAAGCATTATTGCCGAATGTAAAGCAGAGAAATCAGGCGTTGTTTACGCCGACATAAATTTAGAAGAGATAGTTCGTGTGCGTAAAGCCATACCTATAGAGAATTATAAAGGGGATTATAAATAAAAATGTCTATTGCAGCCTTATTAAACGATAATACTAAAATCAATACGACGGTGAGCGTTGAAGGGTGGGTGCGTACGCGCCGCGATTCTAAAGCGGGGATGTCCTTTATTGCTTTATACGATGGTTCTTGTTTTGCGACAGTGCAAATCATAGCGCCCAGCGATTTACCAAATTATGACAGTGAAATATTAAAACTGACCGCGGGTTGTTCCATACGCGTTGTAGGTACGTTAGTACCTTCAGAGGGTCAAGGACAAACGGTGGAAATAAAAGCCGAAAGTGTCACGGTGATTGGCTTTATAGACAATCCGGAACATTATCCTATTAGTCCGAAGAGACATACTTTAGAATATTTACGAGAAGTACAACATTTGCGTCCACGCACTAATATTATAGGCGCCGTGGCCAGAGTGCGTCATAGTGCGGCGCACGCTATACATGAATTTTTTCATCAACAAGGCTTTTTCTGGCTTAATACACCTATTATCACCACCAACGACTGCGAAGGTGCAGGTGAATTATTTCGTGTTAGCACTTTAGATTTATATCATGTTCCTAAAGATGCTGTGGGTAAAGTGAATTTTAGCGAAGATTTCTTTAGCCGTGAAGCCTTTTTAACGGTGTCGGGGCAGCTCAATGCTGAAGCCTATGCCTTGGCTTTATCTAAAGTTTATACTTTTGGTCCTACTTTTAGAGCGGAGAATTCCAATACTAGTCGCCATTTAGCTGAGTTTTGGATGATAGAGCCTGAAATGGCTTTTGCGACATTGAAGGAAGATGCTGCTTTAGCCGAAGCACTATTAAAATATATATTGACCACAGTATTACGCGAACGCGCCGATGATATGGCCTTTTTCAATGAATGGGTAGATAAAACGTGTATTGCTCGTTTAGAACAGGTCATTAGCAATAAATTTGTGACAATGACTTACAGTGAAGCGGTAGCGATTTTAGAAAAAGAAAATAGCCGTTTCGAATATCCCGTCAGTTGGGGGATCGATCTACAATCCGAACACGAGCGTTACTTGGCTGAACAAACTGTAAAAGGACCCGTGATCTTAACGGATTATCCTAAAGATATTAAAGCTTTTTATATGCGTTTAAATGACGATGATAAGACTGTGGCGGCTATGGATGTATTAGCGCCCGGCATAGGTGAAATCATCGGCGGCAGTCAACGTGAAGAGCGTTTAGACGTGTTAACGCAACGCATGCAAGACAGCGGTTTAAACCCAGAAGATTACAGTTGGTATTTAGACTTACGCCGTTACGGCAGCGTGCCGCATGCGGGATTTGGTTTAGGCTTTGAACGGTTATTGAGTTATATTACCGGTGTGGCCAATGTGCGCGATGTGATTCCGTTTCCGCGTGCACCCGGGCAGGCAAAGTATTAGGGCCTGTAACCATTGGCTTTATTCATTTTTCGCTTCGACAAATCCAATGGCTACAGACCCTAACCAGCCGCTATAGGCTTGAAAATGAAATTGTTGATATATTTGCCCTGCCTAGCAGATTGATATTTCTCTGCGTCAAATAAGCTTATAGGTTTAAGTTCATGGTCAATAAAGAAGTAACCTTCATAACCAAGATCATGTAGATAATCAAAGACGGTTTGTATAGTTCCACCCATTTGGTGACGATTTTCGCATTCAAACAAAAAAATAGGCTTTTGTGTGTGCAAGATTTTGTTTGCTCCTTGAAACACCGACAGTTCATGCCCTTCAACATCGCACTTTATTAAACGGATATTTTTTAATTGATGTAGTTCTGCGTAATCGTCCAGAGTAACCGTAGTAACAATGCGGGTTTCTACTTGTTCTGACGCTATCATTTTATTAAATGAAGCGCTTGGAGAGCCGTCACTATTCGGTAAAAATAAAGGTTTTTGTGCATTTTGAGAAGACAAACCTTTATTTTCTACCGTGACTACAGGATCTGTAGCATAAATTTGTGTTAAATAATCAGCCAATTCTTTTTGCGGTTCAAAAGCAATTACTTTTCCTTGTTTGCCTACACAGCGCCGCATCCAATAAGTATACGCCCCTTTATGAGCACCTATATCAATGGCGGTATCTTTTTGTGCTAAGGTATGGATTAAAAATGAAATTTCATCTTTATCTAATTTTAATCGATATCGCCATGCACGATACCATTGTTGCAAAAGGATCATTTTTTTATTCATGCTTTATGTCTGCCCGCTTTAAATTTTTACTTTTTTTCAATAATATCTACTGCCTTTTCCGCCAAGCTAAACAAATCAGCGGTTTTAGCATAAGCAAGGCCAGCTGTTTGCCAATGTTGCCGTAAATTTTTATCTTCAATCGCTTTTAATAATAACACATTAAAATCGGCTTGTTGAAAAGGCGATGCCAACAATGCACCGCAACCCGAATCTGCAATATACGGTGCATAACCGCACACATCGCTGACCAACACGGGTAAGCCTGCTACTAACGCTTCTAATAAGATGGTGCCAGTGTTTTCTATATAAGCCGGATGCAATAATAAATCGGCCGCAAATAAAAAACGTGGGATATCGTTCCGTCCAGGAAGAATACGCACGCGATCGATAATATTTAAACGCCGACTCATGCGTATAAAAGCGTTTGCTTTGTCTTGACCGATGACGATTAACTGACAACGTTCGCGCACTGCGGGTGGTAGAGCAGCAAGAGCTAACAGGCTGCGATCTAACCCTTTGGTTTTAAAACCAGAACCGACCATCAATAAGACAATATCGTCATTTTTAATTGCAAATTCTAAGCGTAAGGCTTTACCCACGGAGTCTGCATCCGGAGGTCGTACGCGATCAGCTGCAATACCCGGTGGTAAAATATGCAACCGCATTTCAGGAGTATGATAAAATGATTGAAATTCAAATTTTTGTTGCTGACTTAATAACAATATTTTTGTTTTTGCTTCGGGTGTAAAAATTACTTTTTCATCTTTATAAAATTGTTGAAAGCGAGGATTAAAGCGTTGATACCAAGGTAGGGTGCCTTTTGTTTTAGCGATAAAACAAGGAGCAGCTGCGTAGTAAAAGTCTAAGCCTTGCATTATATCAAAGCCAATTACGGCGTCTACAGGATATTTTTGTAAGTCTGCAGCGACCCAGCGTCGAAAGCGGCGGCGCAAAACATGGTTTTGTAAAGCGTGCACTGGAACTAGACGTAAGTCTATAAAGTTAGGTATCTCGCCTTGCCAGCGCAATGTATAAACGCGGATTTGATGTCCACGTTCATGGCATAGACTGGCAATGCGCAAGAAATCGCGTTGCAAGCCGCCAAAAGGAAAATACTTATATAAACAGAACGCGTATAAGCTCATTTATTTTTTATCGTTGTTTTTGCGATAAAATACGGCAATTTGTCCTATTTGCTGCACCAAGGTTGCCGATAAATTTTGTATAATCTGTTGCGCCAAGGTGTCGCGGGTTTCACGATCGCTTCCTGCCAATTTGACCTTAATCAATTCGTGGGCATCTAAGGCAATGTTAATTTCTTCTAGTACCTTTTCGCTTAAACCATGTTGACCTAACCACACTACGGGTTTTAGGGCGTGGGCTTGCTGGCGCAGCTTGTGTATTTGTTGGGCAGATAGTATCATAAGGGCCTCGTTATAATAGGTAGTACAGCGATTATACACGGATATAGGTTTTTTCAAAAGAAGGGTGAACAATATGGTTAAATCAAGAAGCAGTAAGCGCTGGCTACACGAACATTTCAACGATCCCTATGTTAAAAAGGCACAAGCTCAAGGTTATAGGGCTCGCTCGGCCTTCAAACTAGAAGAAATTCTCACGCAAAACCCTTTGATCCGTAGAGGAATGTGGGTAGTGGACTTAGGGGCAGCACCGGGTAGTTGGAGTCAGGTGGCAGCTGCCCATTGCGGCGTACAAGGCCGTGTTTTTGCCTTGGATATTTTAGCCATGGATGCCTTAGCCGATGTGGATACGCTGCAAGGAGATTTCACTCAACCCGAAGTCTATGAACAATTTTGCCAACTGATTCAGGAACGTGCGGCCAACGAGGGGCGCAAGGGCGAGCGCTTAATAGACGGCGTCTTAAGCGATATCGCACCGAATACCAGTGGTACCTTGGCCGTGGATCAGGCCCGCTCCATGTATTTATCAGAGCTTAGCTTTCAATTTGCCGTAGAAACTCTAAAAAAAGGTGGATTTTGGGTGTGTAAGGTGTTTCAAGGCGAGGGCAGCGATGCCTTATTGCGCGAGGCTCGCGTCGCATTTACCAAGGTACTGATACGTAAACCTGATGCTTCGCGAGCCCGTTCACGGGAAGTGTATTGGGTAGCGCAAGGGTTTAAGTTGTAATACTATACGAATCCATACAATTATACGGATAACTACATGGAACAGTTAAACAAAGAACAGGCCATCAATGTGGTAACGACATGGATTGCCTTAGAAGTATTGTCACCACAGAAAGATCTATCTAAAGAAGAAGCGGCTTTAATTGCTGACTGTGATAAGGCCTTACCTTGGGAAAATGGTGGTGAAGAACCGTTTTCAGATAATCCCTTATATTATCAAGTGACCATAGGTGCGGTTGATCTGAAAGCTGCAAGCAAAGCGTTGATTAAAAAATATGGCGATAAAAGTGTAGAGTTACCGTCTATATCGGGAAAAGCCACCATGGCGGTAGCCGTAGTGGATGCCAAAGGATGTTTGGTTAAGAGCCTGACACCGGTTAGCACCTCTAGTTTCGCATGGGGGGTGCCGCAGGCATTGCAGGGGAATACAGAAACCTTGTGGAAATGGGTTTTGATTGAAAAAGA
>JBIPMB010000075.1:0-9570 GCA_044369355.1 Gammaproteobacteria bacterium
AATTGTCGTCTTAAATAAATAGCATGGTAAGTCATCGCTACTTCCTGTAGGGCTTGTGGACCTTGCTGGCTTAGAAGATATAATATTCTGTGCAATACAGTACCTACATGCTGTGCAGTGGTGTCGTTTAAAATAGAAAAAGAAAATTTAGTATATGGATTATCTGCTTTATGGGTATAATCTAAGTCTACTACTACAGGTAGATTCTTATCCACAGCAAAACGTTTTAGCAAAATAGGGTTTTCAGCCAAAGGATCACTTTTTTCTACTGAACCATCGCTAAAATACAACCCCGCTTGCCAATGCTGCATCACCTCATGCTGCAATACAGGCCATAATTCATGTAAAAAACTGCCTTTTAGCGGTGCTTTTACCTCGTTGTCTTTTAAATCGATGCCATAGAGTAAATACAAGCTAAGTCTCGCGCGAGTTGCGGCTACGTACAATACGCGTGTATTTTCAAAGTTGAGTTTAGCCTTGTTTTTACGGCGTATATAATCATACAAAGGCGCATTTACTTCATCTAAAGCGGGAATGGGGGCTAATAACAGATCGGTACTGCCATTACTACGCGTACGCTCTAGCCAAGTCAGCAAGGGTTTTTTCTCCACTGGGGGCGAGGCTTCTAAACGAGGCAGAATCACGCAATCGAATTCTAAGCCTTTGGCCTTGTGTATGGTCATCACTTGTAAGGGGGACTTTTCCATATCCAGCGGTGTTGCAAATAAAGTTGCGAACTTGTCTTTTAACTGTTGTGGCTGCGGCCAAATACCGGCTTGATCAAATTGTCTTAATGTAGAGAAAAATAACTCGCATTCATGTAGAGCATTATCATCGGCCAGTAAATGTGGGCCTTCTAATGCTCGCCAAGTATTTTCTATCCAAGCGCTAAAACTTAAAATGCCCAGATTTTCCAGGCTTTTCTGTAGGGCGGGTAAACGCAGACAGAGGCGTCTTTGTCCGTCGTCTGATAATAGATTAAAAGTATTGCGTTGATTCAAGGCCTCATAAATCGTCTTTACTTCTGCATTGGCAATATGCGTTAAATCGCTTAAGCAAAAACCAAACCAAGGGCAACGCAATAAAGACAACCAGGATAAGCGATCGGCTAGATTTAACAAGGCCAAAGAAAGCGATAACAAGTCTTGCACAGTTTCTTTATTTTGTAAATATTCAATTTCTACGGCTTGATAGGGAATGCGTTGTGCGTTGAGCTGTACTAATAATTCGGGCAAATGACTGCGTGCTTTGACTAAAATGCCGATGGTTTTTTTGTCGTCTATAGCCCAAATATCGCGAATAATGCGGATAGCGGCTTTAGCTTGCCCCGGTCTATCGGTTTTATCAAAAGCCAAGGGGAAAATACTTTGTGGGCTATCGCTTTTTTTAACAGCAAAACTCATATGATAGGTAATAGCGCCGTTGTCCATGTTGTCGTTGGCGGGAAATAATGTTTTAAAAACATGATTATTCCAATCTACAATCGCATCCGAGGATCGAAAATTGGCCATCAACGCCAAAGGAGTTAAGAGTAAAGGGCCTAAACCTTGTTCTTTAACGCGCAAAAATAAACTCACTTCGGCTTGGCGAAAGCGGTAGATCGATTGCATAGGATCGCCTACTAAAAATAAAGTATGCCCGTCGCCGGGCTGCCAACCTAGAGTCAGCTTTTCTAATAACCTAAATTGGGTGATAGAAGTGTCTTGAAATTCATCGATTAAAATGTGTTGAATTTTTTGATCTAAAGCCAAAGCCAGATCGGTAGGCGCATCATCGTCTCCCAGCGCTAATAAGGCGTGTTCGGCAATAGCTGAGAAGTCTATACTTTCTTCTGCATGAAAGACTAGGTTTAATTCCGCTACCAAATAAGGTAATAGCACAATCAGCTCTTGTAATAGGGCATAAGAAGGATCTTGCTCGTCTAAAGCCGGTACTCTTTGTATTTGTGCCAGTAAATGCAGCCATTGTGGGTTATTTTCTAAATCTTGTCGTAATTCAGATAAGAACTCTTTATCAAAGTCGGCAAAGTCTTTGCTCCAGCGCTGACGCAGCGTGTCGGTCTTGGTGAGTAGGCGTGCAGCTAGGTCTTGCCAATCTTGTAAGGTTGCCTCTTTTAGCTCGGCAATAGGTCTGTTCGTAAAATAATGCATGAGCGCTAATAATGGGGCTGCTAGAGTGTGGGGTATTTGTTGCCGTAAATGGTGTAGGTTATCGCTGATTAAGTGTTGTAAACTATGGTGTAAATACGTTGCTAAAGAAGAAGCGAAATTGCCTACCAAATACGGTAGCCATTGGTCCCGTATTTTCAGCATTTCAACCAATAGATTCTTGGTTCTTTCTTGTTGATTGTCTAGATGATGCAATAATTTCAATAAAGAAGGCGCTAAGGGGCTATCCGTTTCTAAATGCGCTAATAGATTCTCTGCCGCCATGATGTAATAGGGTGTGGGGTCAGTGCTGATGTCTAATTCTGCGCCTAAGGTAGAAAGAATAGGCATGGCCTGGGTTAGGCTTAAACAGAAAGCGTCGATCGTTTGTATTTTTAAACGAGAGGGCTGGTTTAGTAAATTCCAATTCAACATTTTGTCTTTATCCAGCACTGCGCGCGCCAATTGCCAGGTCTGTTTACTGTGCGCTTCACTAGGCGCTGGGTTTTCAGCATTTTCTAAGGCCATTAGAATACGCTCTTTCATTTCTCTAGCGGCTTTATGCGTAAAAGTAATGGCGAGCACGCTGTCGGGTGCGTCAACACGATACGCTAACAAGGCTAAAAAGCGCTGCATGAGTAATTCTGTTTTGCCCGAACCCGCGGGCGCTTGTACGATGAAAGAATCTTCTATATTAAGAGCTAATAAGCGATTCTTTTGATCTAATGCTAATTGTGCTTCTATCATTGTGTATTTTCCGCGCTTTTATGCAAACGAATACGGCACAAAGAAGGCAAATGGCAATATTCACAGGTTTTTTCGCCTTCTTTAGGGGTGACGGCGGCATGACCTTGTTTAAACTCTTCAGCCAATAACGTTAGTTGCTGACGCCACAGCGTTTTTTGCTGTTGCCATGGATCATTTCCTTCTATCGTAGTGAAGGTTAAACGCTTAATAGCGGGCCAATCATCGCTGACAGCACCTATACCCTCGATGCCTATCTTTTGCAGATTGACTTTAGCAAAAGCCATGGCCTTGATATCGCTGTCATAAACACTGCAGTACAAGGGCATTTGTGGTTCATTCGGACGTTCTGAGAACCAATCGCTGATATGCGCTTGGCCCGTTTTATAATCGATGATGATTTCGCTGCCATCGTCTAATTTATCGATACGATCAATTTGCACTTTAAAGTGTAAACCAGCAAAATTGGCTTCTAAGCGTTTCTCAGTGGCGATAACGGTAAAGTGTGGGCGCATTTTTTCTTGTTCTAGCCAGACAGATAATAGTTTTTCTAGCCGCGCTGCTTCCAAGTTATAATGACGACTGTATTCTGCTGGGGGTTGTTGTTCGTGTAAATGATCTAAGGCGTTTTGACAGGCTTTTTGTAATAACTGATGCTGCGCTTCTTTGGATAAGGCCAATAATTGTGATTGTGAACTGATAGTTTGATAAAAGTAATGCAAGGCAGCATGTACGGCATTACCGCGCAAAGCAGGCGATAACCCTAATACCGGATAATCATTTTCTGTGGCTTGCAAACGCAAATTGGCATAAGCCTTAAACGGGCATTGCGCTTGTAGTTTAAATAAAGTGCTGCCGCCACGTACAGGCGTATCAGCGGCAAGGCTTAAGCCTAGGGAGTCATTAATATATTCTGTTTTAAGCTGAGAGGGGGTTTTTTCTTCTAAGTTCATAGCTAACCGTGATCGGTTAAATAAGGGCAAGGCTGAGATCAAAGGACTAGGACGTAGATTGATATCGTTATTTTCTTCACTGTAACTGCAGATTACAGAATCGCTGTGCGTTAATAAACGCATTAATAGTTTTTGTGCAAAATCAAATTCCCGTTTGCTGTCTGCGTGGGGCATTGCTAATCGTTTTTGCAAGCCGATGGGTAACAAGGGTGTAGGATGTGGATTAGATGGAAAAACACCTTCATTTAAGCCGGTGATCCACAAATGTGTATATTCTAAACCACTTGCTTCTAGTAATCCCAATATTTGTATAGGCGCGTCGTGGGTTTTGGCTTGGAATAATTTTTGTTGGCATAAATACTGTAATTGTGTTATGGCTTTCTCAAAAGAGATCTTTTCTTCTATCCTATCTAAAGCCGAAAAAGTACGTAACACTTCTTCAAACGCATTCAAACGCTGTACATCGGAGCTCACTAAGCTACGTTGACCGGGAAAGCCTAAAGCCAATAAATAGCGATGAATGATTTGCATCCAGGTATGATGACTCTTAGCGCTGGGGTTATGGCTGGGTGGCGCTTTTAAGGCGTTATAAAAATCTGGGAAGCTGCTTTCTGCTTTATTGCCCAAGGACAGCTGTTTATGTAAAAACCGCATGAAAGTGTTGTGGCTGATGTATTTGTTGTATTGATGACATAAGCGTTGCTCTAACAAGGGGCGCATGGCATTGTGTGTGCCAAAGTTAAAATAAGGCGAATGCCATAGCCAATACAAATCAGGTACAGCAATGTGATGTGGTGCTAGTTTTAAGGCGGTAAAAACGCTTTGTAGCAATAATGTGTCGCTTAAAGCGATGCCGCCAGAAATATTGACTAAAGTATTGGTCTCTGGTTCTTGAAAGAAAGAATCTGCATAGAATAACTTTTGACAAAGAGTAACGATGATGTTGCGTTGTTGTGCTAGCTCCGGCACAACGATGCCTATGCGAGCCTGTTTGTTTTTCTTTAATTCATTTTGCGCAAAAGACAAAGCCAATTTTAATTCTTCTAGATTATTCTTACAATTGAGTTTATAGGCGTTTGTATCGCCAGTGCTTGTAGGGGCGGCACGATTGCCGCCCTTGTCTATAGCACAGATATTTACGTTAACTCCGCGCTGTTCTAAAGTATCCAGAAATCCCTTAATAACCGGTGGCATATCATCAAACCCGACCAAATGCAAAGCAGGTAATGTTTGACAATAGGGAATTGGTAAACAGCGCGCTAAATGCGCGGGCAACTCAGCCAATGTTAACCAACCCTCCGCAGCTAGAGCTTTTTTAAAAGAATTTAACCAAGCTAAGAATTGTTCGGTTTCGCTATGATGACTGTGCTCTAAAGCGCTTATAGGCAATTGCCAATGTTGCACTAATTCCCAAGCCTTCTGTGCCAATTTAGCGGTGTTATGTGATTTAGACAGTAGGGCAGTCGCCATAGGTTGTTCATTGATCATTTTCTCCCATAAAGCCAATTCTTGCTCTGCCGTTAAAATAATTTTATCGGTCCACTGCTGTATTAAAGCATTTTCATATAATCGTTGCAGCCAGGCGTTAATAGGAATAATATCGGCGCTGTTAAAAACAGCGGTTTTTTGAGTTTCATTGTATTGCTTGCGTAAATAAGCGGCCAGACGTTGATTAGGCGTTAATACGGTGGCAGCGGGAGAGAGGATATTGAATACGCTTTGGTAGCGGCTCATACAAATCCTTGGCTAATGGGGTAACGACGTTCGCGACCAAAGGCACGCGTAGTTATTTTTATTCCCGGTGCCGATTGGCGACGTTTATATTCAGCACGATAGAGTAGTTTTACGACTTTATTGATATCCTCTAGACTGGCAAAGCCTGTTGCAGCGATGTCGGCAATGCTTTTTTCACCTTCTATATAGGCCTCAAGAATGCGATCTAAGATATCATAAGGAGGCAAGCTGTCTTGATCGGTTTGTCCAGGGGCTAGTTCTGCACTGGGGGCGCGCGTGATGACTTTTTCAGGAATGACAAATTGTTGCTTATTGCGATAACGAGACAGACGATATACCCAGGTTTTATACACGTCTTTTAATACGGCAAAACCGCCCGCCATGTCGCCATACAAAGTGGCATAGCCCACCGCCATTTCACTTTTATTACCGGTGGTTAAAAGAATGTTGCCGGTTTGATTGGACAGTGCCATCAACAAAATACCGCGTGCACGCGCTTGCAGGTTTTGATGGGTTAGATCCGTTTCATCAGTATTTAAGTGGCCATCTAGAGTGCTGAGCAAGGCTTCATAGGTAGGTTCTATGGATAAAATAGTATGTTTAACGCCTAATAAATGCACTTGTTCTAAAGCCAAAGCCATGCTGTCGTCACTGGTATAACGCGAAGGTAATAATACTGCTTCAACGTGATCGCAGCCTAAAGCATCGCAGGCAATCGTCAGAGTTAAGGCCGAATCGATACCGCCGGATAACCCTACTAAAGCACCACGGAAGTTATTCTTTTCAGCATAGTCGTATACACCAAAACGCAGCGCATCATACATTAAGCTTTCTTCGCTCACAGCGGAAGATTCTTCTTCTAAGGAAACGATCTTTTCTCCATGGTATTCGATGTAGGATAAACCTTCTGTAAAATAGGGCGCTTCTAGTACCACGTCGCCCTTTTTGTTTAACACCAACGAACCGCCATCGAAGACACATTCATCTTGAGCGCCTACGCTTTGCACGTAAATGATAGGCAAGGGTGCGTCTAATTGTTGTTGCCGTAAAATAGCTAGGCGTTGAGCGGGTTTATAGTGATCATAAGGAGAGGCATTGATGCTGATCAAACAATCTGCACCGGCGGCATAGGCCTGTGCCGCGGGGCCGCTATGCCATAGATCTTCACACACGACTAAACCCATGGATAAACCATGACGTTGTACGATGCAAGGCTTATCGCCGCGGGTGAAATAGCGTTTCTCATCGAAGACACCATAGTTAGGTAGACATTGTTTAGCATAATAACCTAATATTTTCCCTTCGCTTAGATAAAATGAAGCATTGTATAGGCCGTTATTTTCTAACCAGGGTGCGCCTAGGATAATGTCTATGTTTGTACTCGCGGTAATTAGACGCTGCATGGCGCTTTTAATTTTTTGATGAAAGGATTGTCTAAATAAGAGATCTTCGGGGGGGTAGCCGCTCAAGGCCAATTCAGAAAAAATAACAAGTTGTGCTTTTTCTAACCTGGCCTGTCGTGCGTAATACACCATTTTATCGGCATTGCCGTCTACGTCACCTACAAAAAAATTGACTTGCGCTAGGGCTATTTTAGTCTTCATGGGTTTTTCCGGCTATTAAGAATAGCATAGGATATCAGATATGCTCAGGTGTAGGCTAACTTTCAATGGGGCGAGAAAGCATGTTCCTCAGCACGGTGATCAAAAAATACATAGCCAATTGACTAAATTAGCAACAATATGATATTTTAGGCGTGAATATGTACCTGCTAGGGTATTAAAAACTAATAAATTAAGATGAGGGTAAGCTATGTCATTCCAATTCCAAGAAAAAACCTCGTATCCACATATTTATGTGGATGAATCCAATCAGGTGCATATTCTGGTTCCTATTAGTGAGGGCAAAGAAGTTGCTACCGATAATACCTGTAAAGCTACCCTTGCATTAGAAAAATTTTTTAAACCGCTTGATGCTATGGGGAATCCTGTAGCGGGTTCAGCTTTGCATTCTGTGAACAGTAATATTCAAGATTTAAATCAAGATTTAAAGACCCTAGCGAGTGCGGGTGCACAAAATACAACAATCTATAAAGAAAAATACGAGAGGAGCGCGCAGCTGATTCGTTTCGCAAAACTTCTGCAAGAAGACGCGGTAAAAAATAGTATTGGCGATTTGTCATTGGGGCTTTCTTCGGAGTATCCTGCCCCCATACAACGTGCATTAAAAGAGGCTTCCAACTTCTTTACTCTACAGTTGTCTCCGAGAGAGGAAGATTCCTTTTTAAAAATACATGATCCACAATTTTTAGTAATGCGCGGCAGATATCATTGTCTTTTAATGTCAGATTTGCCTAAAGATGGGGTGCCTGTTCAAAAGAAAGTATACTTAAAAAAGAATGGTAATCGCTTGGAATTCATTCTGAAAAATAGCAAAGGAAAGGTATTATCTGGTTCTATAAATTTTAATGTAAATCAATTAACACGTGGCGAGTTGAGGGATAATAAATGGGACATTCTAGGGGAATTACAGCATCGCGGTTATATTGAAGCCGATGACTTATCTATAGGCTTAGGTGCTGCATTACGGAATATGATTAACAAGTTACCGCCGGTTGTGGCTGTTACGAATGAATCAGAGCTTATCGCTCAAAGTGTGGCTGCTGCAACGCCTATTTTTCAAGCGCCGTATGGCCAAGTATCCATTACAAAAGACAATATTGAGCGTTTGATAACACTCTTGGATAGTGAGTTGAATAAACGTTTTCCTGGAACAAAAGTGCACTCTATAAGCGCGCTTTTAACTTCTTTGGCCAATGATGACACGGGGCAAGATTTAGAAGTAGGCGTTAGACTTGTAGATTTCTTTGAATCATTTGGCTTTTTTCAAGAGACTGATGCTGCAGGAGCGAAATATGAGCGTGCTGAAGTTACGGCTGACTTACTGCAAACGATAGTGGAGTCTGTTAAACAATTGCAACCAAGCAAAAGTTTTAAGCCCCAAAATGCCAGTGTCTTAGCAGAATATATCCCTACTCAAGGTGGACACAATACGGATAAAATCTCAAAAGAAATATTTTCTGTAGCATTGCAAATGTTTTTAGCTACGGTAAATGCCTATTGTTGTGAGCAACGCCTGTTTGCTCCAGGCCATGAAAAAACGAATATGGTGGGAATAATCGAAGGTTCAAAGTCTGAAGCAATAAATTACCCGTTCTATATCATTAAACGCCCAGAAGGATGCGTTGATATACAATCTGAGGAAACATATGATACTGCCGGATTAGTGGGTTTTTCTTATCGCATATGGCCGAATGGAGCTTGTGCGGCTTCGATCAGGGATGGAAATAACTTTATACCTCAGCCGCCCCCAGCCGATTTTGAGCAATACATCTTACCTTCTTTGCGCGCGCAGATAGGGAAGGCCACCTCTAAGTGGACAAAGATTAATGTAAGCCCCATTACTTTAGAAGCAGCCTTTATACAGACTATTCGTAACGCTATACAGAATTCTCAGCCTATAGAGAAAGCAATTATACAGTTTATTAATGCTCATCTAGGCGCTTTTCATTTGACTCAACCGTTACATGCAGATGATAAAAATATCCTAGAAAAGTTCGCAACACTATTTCATACTTTACATAATAGCGGTTACACGCATCCTCATTTTGACGAGTTTATATTTTTATTAAATAAGCAGGGCAGTGGGTTTTCTCATCAGGGTCACCTGTGCATTAGCATGGCTGAGTATGTAAAAGGGCTAGGCGGTGATTGTCATAACCGCTATTTTGCACCAGCGCACAGTTCTTCTTCACAAGCGTTATCGCCATTGTCAGCGAATATTGTGTTTCCTGGAAACAGCTTACCCCATAAAAATGCTATTGTTGAAGACAGGTTAGCAGACGCCGTCAAAGTCGAACGAATAGATATTAACTCCCAGTTAGAATGCCTTATTTATCAAGAAGCCGTAAGCGGTAAATAAACCCCACCTAG
>JBIPMB010000233.1:0-2537 GCA_044369355.1 Gammaproteobacteria bacterium
GCGCACCAGCCAACCGTCTTTAATAAACACCGCACCCAAACCAGCAATGTTATTCACCACCGGTATACCTAATAGGCCGGCAGCTATTGAGCTATAAACATTAGGCTTAACGGTGTACGCCAACAACACATCGGGCCGCTCACGTCTTAACAACAGCCAAAACCGAATGAACAGCAACAAATCACGCAGCGGATGCGTGCCCTGGTTGTCCATAGGCAAGGCCATAAATCGGCAACCTAACTCAGACAAACGAGCTGAATAAGCATCATCCGGCGCCACGGCCACAACCTCACAATTCTCAGCTACCAGAGCGCGAATTAATCCTGAGCGGAAGTTGAGTAAGTTCCAGGAACTGTTAAGTGCAATCATTACTTTCATGGAAGGATAATTAATTAGAAATCAAAGAAATTGATTTCCACACATAAGCAAAGGGTATTTTTTCATTACTGAAATTTAATGGCTTTTAATGGCTTAAGCGATGCAGGCAATGGAGCGCCCTCGCTTGTGTCGTGCTCCACCTTAAATCCAACATGTTTACTCAATGCTTTAAGAAATTCCCTATCTTGCTCTGGCGTTTGTATATAAGTCAAATTTGATGGGATAGTAGCAATAAATGGCACGGTCATTTGTTCAGATTGATTAGCATTAATTAGCGCCCAGCGATGATTAAATTCAGATGCCACGGAGATATTCGTAATAAGGGCAACGGTTGCCTCAACTAGAACTAGGACACATGTCACAAACAAAGCCATCGAGACTATTGGACGATTCGGAAAAACTTTGTCTTTAAATAAAAAAGTCGCAACCGCAATATACAAAAAGATAACAGCAAAAAATGTTGTTCTTGGTGAAATTTGATTGGTGGCTGGGGTTAATGTCAATAAGGTCGCCACGCTAACATAAAGCCACATTTTGGCTTCGCGAACATTATCTGGCTTGTCTAATTGTTTATCATAGAAAAAAGCGAAAAGAAGAAGAATCCCCATCCAAATAGGCTTCCCTAGCTCTCCTGTGCCAATTTCAAAAAAAGCACTAGGGATATATAAAATCATTCGCTTAGCAATATCAAACAGTCCCGGCGCAGCTAGCATTTGCATTCTTACTAGATTCCCAGGCGCTAGGATCAGAAAGCATAATCCCGCAAAAAAGCCAGCTAACAAAATGGTATAATTAATTGGGACGCTTCTAAAATTGCCACCATCAAAATTCTTACGAATATTGAAATAACTATATACAAAGCAAGCAACAATAATCTGCTCCTGCGATGAGCCAGCCAAAAAGCCAATAATAAAATATAAAGGAAATTTTATTTTTAAACCCATAGGCAATTCAGCCTTTATTCGACAATCTGAAACACAGCGTTTAGAAATCAGGATGAAAAATAAACCCAGAATCCCAGGTATCAAGTAAACAAAATTGCCACTTAACCATGCAACCGTTTCTGATCTAGCTGGCAAGGCAAGCCATAAAAGCATTAAAAACAAAATGAATGCTTGGCCCATCCCTCCGGTTAGATTGCTTCTTATTTCACCTAAAGCACAAAACCATGCTAACAAAATCAAAATTAGCACCTCTGGCAAAATTAAAGACCGGTAAGTAAACTCGAAAATCGGGTCAGGAAGAATTAATGACGAAAAAAATATTAGAGGTAATCTTCCTGATATATTTTCATAAGCCGAATAAAAATAGTGCATTGAGTTGAAGGCACTTTCATAAGCCCAAAGAGAATACAAATCATCAGATATTTTTGGCTGATAATTAAACATTGCAGTAACAACAATACCGCAACAAATAATAGCAATATACAAAAGAACATAAGGCAAATATAAAGCTTTAATTTTCATTGATTGTAGTTTAATAAAATTTTAAATACTGATATGTGAAAAAAAATTAACGAAGAAACATATTAAGTCGAATAACTTATCGAAATTAAAAGTAATGTATCGAGGTTGCGTAATAATGAACACTACTTACCTTTAGCATCATCTTAGTTATAGATAAAAAATCTATTTAATAGATACTATAAGTACACCAATAAAAATAAAAAAAGATCCTGCTATTTTTTTTGTTGTAACAGGCTCGTTAAAAATCAAAAGAGAAATAATTAACGTAAAAATAAAAATCATTCCCATCATTACAGGAGTAATTACACTTAACTCGTTGCTCTTATAAATTTTCAATGTTAAAAAAAAAGCAATCGAGTAACAAATTATTCCAAATAAGACTAGGATTACTCCACTTGAATTGAAGATCCATGTATTCGTAGCATCCACCAATAAAGCAGATGCCTTTTTTAGGCTAGTCTGCGCCAACACGTTACAAAGAACTGCAATAACAACCCATAAGAAACTGTTAATTATCATCAACAGCCGACTCCTTAACAAAGTCTACAAGGTAAATTGGTCTCTTTTTATTTTCAGCAAAAATTAATCCTAAGTATTCACCAATCATTCCAGTAATAAAAAATTGAATTGAAAAAAGTAGGCTAATTAAAACCACAATTGTTGTATAGCCAGACGGGGCGTATCCAAGAAATT
>JBIPMB010000234.1:0-2535 GCA_044369355.1 Gammaproteobacteria bacterium
AAAATGGAATCCCTATTCTAGACAAAGTAAGCATTTATATAGAAAATGATTCTCACCCCATACTTTCCTATTCAGTTTTTATTGACCGGCAAACATCGGAGGAGATGTTTATTTTAGAGAAAATAGACCGGCGCTGCGAATTTTGGAAAGCCTTTCTACATAATCATGGCGATGATATTCTTGACAACTATTATTCCCGAACTCGAAAAAAATTCTCCGAACTTTTTGGCATAGATCCCCAAAAATTGAGAGATAAATCCAGTGTTCAAGACGAACTTAAAAAAACTCAGGAATCGATAGAAGATGAGATCAAGGAACTGGAATTCAAACTTATATCGCTTAATAATGAACTTGAAGAAAATAAAGATAATATTGATCAGTCAACATATGATTTAGATAATCTAAAGCATGAATTAGATAATCTAAACCTTCTTTCACCCATTTTGAAAGAGCAACAACTCAAGAAGCGAGATATATTGGGGCGAGTGGTGGAATGTATTCATCATTTTTACCGAGTTAAATCACATGCTTTTTTGCCAAATGAATTAATAGAAGAAGAAATCTTAAGTCCAGCGGAAACTCTCATTCTTGATATCAGTTATGAAGTTTATACTGAAGATATAAGCATTATTTCTTTTATTTCTGATTTTACGAAACAAGTTACGCAAAAGCTCGATGAGATTCTGGGAGATTTAATTTATATTGCTCCTTTACGATGTTATCCTGAACGATTTCATATAGCGGGAGCTAATGTTTCGTCTCCAGAGGATATGCTTTATAATAATCTTCAAATTCTTGAGAAGATAAATGAAATATTTGCTCGATTCAAATTAAATTATGAAGTAAAAATTTCATCACCTAATATTGCAGAGAAGCCAGAGTTTGATCGTCTTTTCTCAATCAGATTAACGGATACTAGCTCTGGCACAAAATTCAAACATAGTATTAGTATCAAGGATGTTGGTTTTGGTGTGAGCCAAGTGTTACCAGTCTTGATCCAAAGTTTATTGTATCGAGATACCACACTCATCATCGAACAACCTGAAATTCATATTCACCCACGACTACAAGCCGATCTAGCTGAAGTTTTTGCAGAATCTTACATGCTGTATAAAAATCATTTTTTGATTGAAACTCACAGTGAAAATTTGATACTACGTTTTCAAAAACTAATACGAGAAAAAACTGAAATTGGAGATTCTAAACGTATACTTACGAACAAAGATATTTCTGTTATTTATGTTGATCGAGAAGAAGACAGTTCATATTGTGTTGAGCTAAGATTAGATGAAGATGGCGAGTTTATCGATAGCTGGCCTAATGGCTTTTTTGAAGAAAGCTTTAATGAACTATTTTGACTTGAAAGATAATCCAATGACTTCCATGAAAAAATCCGTTTTATTCGCAAAGTTATCAGCATCTATATTTAAGGTTCCGGAAGATAAGGTAGCCAGAGAATATTATAGAAGTAATATCAGACAGTTCCTTAAACTTCTAAAACATCACGCTATTGTATTTGTTGATGATCAAGGAATTTTAAGAAAATCGTATGGAGTAGCACTAGACTTAACAAGTGATCCGGAAAAAAAACTCATAAAAACTTTTCTTGCACAGATGAAAAAAAATGGGTACCTTAGAAATGAATCTAATCTAGCAGATCAAGATCTTGAATCTTGGCAGAATCTTGTCAATATTAAGTCAAAAGAAACAACAACAGACGTATTTGAGAATATTTTCGATCCGATTTTAAAATACACTAAGAATCTTCAAATATATGACAGAAATATCGGATTTCACATAACAGATGATAACAAAGTCAGTGATAATTATGAAAGAGGAATAAAATCTATACTAAAGAGATTTCAAGAAGTATCTATACAAGAAAAAATTACAGTCAAAATATATACAACATGTCGCTATAATCGAAAAAAAGACTCAAGCGAAGCTCTTGAAAAATTTGAGTATTTTCTAGCAAATAAATTCCCAAAAATTAGTATTAGTGTTTTTGGAGTTGAAGGTAAAGCAGATGAATTTCGACACGGTCGTATGCTTAAAAGTGACCAATTTGCTTTTTATATAGATCGTGGTTATGATTGGCTAGATAAAGATGAAAAAGTGCGAGACAACTTTTTTGTAAAAGATACTGATCCCAGTGGAATCATCAGAGATTTTATCATAATGCAAAAAATGAAAAAATATTATCCAAAACACTGAATATTATCTTGTCAAAATTAGGAGCATCAAACATGAAAACGATCGTCACATTTCTCGGAAAATACCCCAAAGAGACCAAATATCAATATCGGGGAGCAGTTTATCAAGGCCAAGTCTTTGCGGAGGCGCTGCGACAATTTTGCGATTATGACAAGATGTTGGTCTGCGTTACGCCGGAAGCGAAGGAATCAACCTGGCCGATTTTAGAGGGGCTAGGTGACGATCGCATTGAGGCCGTCGAAATTCCTACAGGCCAGAACAATGACGAGATGTGGGAGATTTTCGAGACGATCGCTGATCGAATTAAAGCGGATGAATCTG
>JBIPMB010000078.1:0-9554 GCA_044369355.1 Gammaproteobacteria bacterium
TAGGCTTTAACGCTTGCCATTGCGCGGCTTCATCATTATTTTCTGGCATAGCCATAGCATCACTATCCATAGCTGACATATCATGCTTCGTCGCAGGCATATTCTGATCCATGCCAGACATACTCATTCCAGGCATATTCTGATCCATGCCAGACATATTCATTCCGGGCATACTCTTCTCAGGCATATTTTGACTCATGCCAGACATATTCATTCCTGACATATTCATCAGCGGTGGTGGTGGAAATGGTGTTATGGCTGGAACTTGTGTGATTTTCGTAGCGGTAGGATTTAATATGCCTACCGCATAACCTGAAGCATCGATGGATTCCGCATAGATAATATACGGCTTTTTTTCTTTGATGTTTAATAACACATCGATAGTTTGTCCAGGGGCAAGCGTAATATCTTTGACATCTAATGGTTTAATGTCATTTCCTTGCACTTCAACGATTTTTAACGGTGCATCACCGATCTTAATTTTAAAAACAGTGCTGGCGCCTGCGCCAATAAATCTTAAACGCACCGTATCGCCCACTTTCACAAATTGTTGCCAAGGTTCGCGCTGCGTTTGGCCATTCAATAAAAAAGCATCGTATTGCACATCACTCAAATCGTAAACGCTCATGCGCGTCATTTGCATCCCCAAATAGGCTTTCCAAACTGCGGCTTTCTCCGCTTTTGTTTTTCCGGATAGATCTTTAAAAAACTGTAGTAACGTCGGTTGTAAAACAGCTGGTCTGCCATTGCCTTTTTTTAGACTATCGTAAATGGCATCCGGGTTAACGTTACTCCAATCAGATAGAGTGATGGAGAAATCTTTGTTGTAATGATAGGGTGGCGGCGTTTTAGGATCTATGATCAGTGCTCCATATAACCCTTGCTGTTCCTGCAGATCGGCATGTGCATGATACCAATAGGTGCCTGATTGTTTTATCTTAAAGTGATAAATGAATTCTCCTCGTGGGGGAATAGGTTTTTGACTTAGATTTTCTACTCCATCCATACGCCACGGCACTAATAACCCATGCCAATGAATAGCGGTTCCGACCTTTAAATGATTATACAAACGAATGACTACATCATCGCCTTCTTGAAAATGTAATGTTGGTCCTGGAATTTGTCCATTGACAGCAATTGCTGTTACTTTTTTGCCCGAAAAATTGACTTTTTTATAGGTAACAGTGAGATCCACGGTTTTAGTTTGTGCATATAGAGAAGGCATAGCCCAGCAAAATATTAAGAGAAAGAAAATTTTATACATTAGACGCATAGCCGTTTCCTATCACCATTTTTATGAGGGTAACTATATCACATAAAGAATACATTAAAAATTATATGCGCAACTTTAAGCTCATTTTATTACTCAAAATTTTCCCATGGTAACGAAAACTCTTTAGCTATAGGTAACTCATTAAAGCTTTTCATTATAATATCAGATGGAATAGAGGCAAAAAATGGTAAATGGGCCATTCCTAAATCAGAAACTTCCTTTGCTTGCTGCTCTAAACTTTTAGTCACAATACCAAGAACCTTGCCCTCAAGTGATAGAAGTGGCCCTCCACTATTCCCTGGTCTAGCAACAGCAGTAAAAAGCTCTAATTCCCCACTTGGATTATAAGTTGAAATTCTCGATGCTATTTCTCCTCTTTGTACTATTGGATTACGTTTTTCGTTTAAATTTAGTGGAATTCTTGGGAATCCTGCAATAACTATTTCCTCTAAGAGGCTAGAACTCCTTAAAGCAATGTCATGATGAAAATTATCTGTAACAACATCTTTTAAAATTATAAATCCAACGTCAAACTTTGGATTAGGATGAGGTTCACATCTTAGTATTTCATACTCTTTATGGTTGATTTCCAAGGAACTATTTACTCTCATTTCAGTTAGAACGTGAGCACAGGTTAGAACTAAGTTATCCTTTAAAAGAATTCCACTGCCCACAGCCGGATCGCCTTTCTCTAGAGTTATTCCGGTTATGTAAGCCAAATTAAGACCTATTTGATCTGCAATAATTTCAGGACCTAAATACTTACCAAGATATAGATGGCCTTTTTTTTCTATTTCTGTTAACTCAATCATCGAAGACCGGTAACGGTTATCTCCCAGTGAAGATAAAGCACCTTTAACGCAAAGAAGGTTAACTAATTCATTAATTCTTACCAATCTTGGAAGATAATCAATTCCTCCAATTTTATAAAATTCAAAAAAATCTGCCATGGATAATGGAATTGCTCTTGGAGGCTCAATAGGCATTCCCAACAATTCTCGATACTTTCTATTATTTATCGGGTCAAAGAAAGCCAATACGTGTTTAGTAATACCAATTTTTTCTGATACAGAAAGTGGTGCCAACTTGGAATATCTAGCCATTAATTCTACACCCTCATACCTAAATCCTAAAAAAGCCGATTCTATTTAAGGAAAACCGCTGATCTCATCACAGTAACGAAAATCTGATAGTCCCATTTGCCATTTAACAAGCAAAATGTATATTTGTCGCATCTACTTTATATCAAACCTTATTCTTTACCATCCTCAGCGATCCAGTGATTTAAAATTTCAATCAGTTTTTGTGCTTGATCGGTACTGGAAATATTAAATTTTGATTTCAAATTATATTGATCATTGCGTTTTTGATAACGACGTATGGAATATTTAGGTGGGCTATACTTTTGTTTTGCCTTTTCCCAATCTTGGTATTTGTAAACGATGGTAGACCACGCGCCTTTAGTTAAAACAATTTTATCTAATTGCTTGATCGTGGTAACGCCTTCATCTACATACTCGATGGTTAAATCATCAATCGTTTGTGCCATTATTGTCTCCTATTATTTTACGTTGTACTCTGTGTAGTCCCATTTTGCATAACAATTCTCGCGGATCGGTTTTGGCATAGTCCGCCACCGTTTCAACCGTCAATTCAGGCCCCCACAATACAGCATACTGACCTATTGCCACATCGTCGTGACCACTGATGTCGATCATAAGACTATCCATTGAAACTCGACCGACGATCTTAGCCATCTTACCATTTAACCACACTGGCGTACCATTGGGTAATAGGCGTGGATAACCATCGCCATAACCTATACCAACGACGGCAATGTCCATCCTTTCTTTGGCAATGAAGGTACCGCCATAACCCACGGCATCACCCGCTTGAATAGTTCGTATGGCCTTAATAGGTGCCGTTAACCGCATAACGGGCTTCAATAATGGTTGTTTCTCGGCAGGAAGAAAGGGTGAACCGCCATACATCATCAACCCAGGCCGCACCCATTGTAGTCGTGCCTCTGGAAAAGCCAAAATACCCGCGGAATTGCTCAGACTACAAGGCTCAGAATATGGCTTAATAATATGCTGAAAAGCATCTATTTGCTTTTGAGTGATGGTCTTGTCTTTACTTTCGGAACTGGCAAAATGCGTCATCAAAATAACATCAGCGACTTGTGGGTGCGCTTTTACTTGATGATATGCTACGTCAACTTCTGCTGCCGCTAAACCTAAACGATGCATACCCGTTTCTATTTTTAACCACACCGTTAAGGGGTGTTTTAAGGTGGTTTTAGCCAACAACGCCACTTGCCGTGGATGATGAATAACAGTTTGCAGATGATGTTCATCTATGGCATGCAAATCATCGGCATCATCAAAGCCAGATAAAATTAATACCGTACCTGAATAGCCAAACTCGCGCAATTCAATGGCTTCACTCACGCGCGCTACCGCCATGCCATCTACATCACGCGCTAAATAAGGCCAAAGATATTGTAATCCATGACCATAGGCATCGGCTTTCACCACTGCCATGATGCGACTTTGCGGTGCTATTTGCCGAACTGTTAAAAGATTGTGGTGCAATGCAGTCACATCCAACGTCATCATTGCATCCGACTTCATTCTATGGATTCCGCCACATAGCGTTGTGCTAAGTTGTCAAAGCGTACATAAGGGCCGCAAAAGTTCAAGCGAATTTTGCCTATAGGCCCATTACGGTGTTTGGCAAGAATAATTTCAGCAATGTTTTTAGCATCGCTCGTATTGGGATGATACACTTCATCGCGATAGATAAAAATAATGAGATCTGCGTCTTGTTCAATAGCGCCCGATTCACGTAAATCCGACATCATCGGCCGTTTATCGGCGCGCTGTTCTAAGCTACGATTTAATTGAGATAGCGCGATGATCGGCACATGCAATTCTTTAGCCAAAGCTTTTAAAGATCGTGAGATTTCAGATATTTCGGCGGTACGATTTTCTGGATCATCATTGACACGCATTAATTGTAGATAATCGACGACGATCAATTGCAGACCTTTCTGTTCGCGCGCGACCCGCCGCGCGCGTGAACGCAATTCTCCAGGTGTCAAAGCAGGGGTATCGTCTATAAAAATAGGGGCTTCAGCAATTAAATTGATGGTAGAACCTATACGCGGCCAATCTTCTTTAGTCAATTGACCACTGCGTACCGCTTGTTGATCGATGCGCCCTAAGGACGAGATCATACGCATAACGATAGCATCTGAAGGCATTTCCATACTGAAAATTAAGACTGGTTTTTTGGTGTCTAAAGCCACATGCTCGGCAATGTTAATGCCCAACATCGTTTTACCCATACTAGGGCGACCCGCAAGGATCACTAAATCGGCAGGTTGTAAACCCGCAGTTAACTGGTCTAAATCCAGAAATCCGGTAGGCGTCCCCGTGACGGCCGATGGATTGCGGTAACGCTCATCGATGTTTTTTAAAGCTTGTATGGCCAATGGCCGTATCGGTTGCGGCCCCTGACCACGACTGGTTTGTTCAGCAATTTGAAATACTTTTTGTTCGGCATGATCTAATAACTCTGTAGCCACACGTCCTTCGGGTTGATATGCCATATTGGCGATTTCCGAAGCAGCAGCAATCATCTGTCTTAAGATAGAACGTTCACGCACAATTTCCGCATAAGCGGCAATATTGGCGATACTGGGCGTATTTTTTGACAACTCAAACAGGTAAATGTCGCCACCTATGCCATCCAAATCATGATTGCTTTTTAAAGTTTCTGCCAACGTTAATACATCTAAGGCCTTGCCTTGTGTTAATAAATTCGCCGCTGCTTGAAAAATAGTCTTGTGTTCAGTGCGATAAAAATCGCGTTCGGTCAATAATTCGGATACGCCTTCCCAAGCACTGTTATCCAGCAATAAACCACCCAATACCGATTGTTCCGCTTCTATAGAATGTGGTGGTACTTTTAAATCATCCAATTTATTGGATTTTTTGGTATCATAGCTTTTTTGCGTGCGTTCTTTTACTGTCATGATTTTAATGTAACTTCGGATGGGTGAAAATTAATTATCCCATAAACAGTACGGAGAATCAATGTGTATAAAAATTGAAAAGTAGTTAATGCATATTTAAAAAAACCTTATGCGCAACTGTTCATGACTGCACAGAGCTGACTTCAACTAGAGAGTCTAAAGCCAGCTTTGTCAGATTTACCGATACTATACTGCTACGCAAGCAGGTGCCATTGCCGGAGCAACTGGAGCGGCTGCATAGACACTAGGGAGAGCTGCTGGAGCAACTGGGGCGGCTGGAGCGGCTGCATAGACGCTAGGAAGAGCTACATCATAGACACTAGGGAGAGCTGCCGGAGCAACTGGGGCGGCTGGAGCGGCTGCATAGACGCTAGGAAGAGCTACATCATAGACACTAGGGAGAGCTGCCGGAGCAACTGTGGCAGCTGGAGCAGCATAAGCAGCAGGTACAAGTGTCGTTGCAAACCCAACTTGTGCTAAAGCTAATAAACCCAAACTCAATGTAGACGCAGTTAAAACTTTCTTTAAACTATTATTCATGATTAGAAACCTCGCAATATAAATGACTTACTATTTCTTCCAATATGCTTTAAAACAAATTGGATTCGTCGCTATTGTACGATGATTCATAAAAGAACATCAATACTTTTTTTCTATTATTTACAGTATAAATTGCAGTCTTAATAAATCGTTAAGGCTATTATACCGCTACTGGCGCTTTAATGCCTGGATGACAGAAATAATCTGTAATAATGATATCGTCATAGACATAATCATCTATAGATTCTGGGCGCCTAGCTAAGATCAATTTCGGCAATGGATGCGGTGTGCGCGATAATTGTAATTCTACTTGCTCCATATGATTTTGATAGATATGACAATCGCCACCGGTCCAAATAAATTCGCCTACGTCTAGATCGCATTGCGCCGCCATTAAATGGGTTAATAAAGCATAAGAAGCGATATTAAAAGGCACGCCTAAAAAAGCATCGGCCGAACGTTGGTATAAACAACAAGATAAGCGGTTATCTTGCACATAGAATTGAAATAAAATATGGCACGGTTGTAAACGCATATAAGGCAGATCACCTACATTCCACGCGCTGACAATTAAACGTCGTGAATGTGGATCCTGTCGTATATTATTCATTACATTGGCAATTTGGTCGATGACATGACCATCACTAGACTGCCACGAGCGCCACTGCTTACCATAAACGGGACCCAAGTCACCATTGTCATCGGCCCATTCATCCCAAATAGTGACTTTGTTGTCATGCAAATATTGGATATTAGTTTGCCCTTGCAAAAACCAAAACAATTCATGGATGATGCTGCGTAAATGCACCTTCTTCGTCGTCACTAAAGGAAAGCCTTCATTTAAATCAAAACGCATTTGATAGGAGAAAACACTTTGCGTGCCAACTCCTGTGCGATCTGTACGGGGAGCCCCGTGTTTTAAAATATGACGTAGAAAATCTAAATATTGTTTCAATTTATCTTACCCCTCTTTTTTATGCGCATAAACCCACAAAATAACACCCAGAATAATCATAGGAAATGTTAATATTTGTCCCATAGTCAGCCAATGAAAAGCGATAAAGCCTAGTTGCACATCTGGCATGCGGAAAAACTCACAAAAAATACGTGCCACACCATAGCCTAATAAAAACAACGCAGACACTGCCATACGTGGCGGCTTACGACTGGAATACCACCACAATAAACAAAATAAGGCTACACCTTCTAATAGAAATTCATACAATTGCGATGGGTGGCGTACAAAAGGGCCGCCCGTAGGAAAAATCATGCCCCAAGGCACGTTAGTCACTCTACCCCATAATTCTCCATTGATAAAATTACCTAAGCGCCCAAAAGCCAAGCCTATAGGCACCACCGGGGCAATAAAATCCATCACGGCCATAAAGGCTTTGTGGTATTTACGACTAAACAACCAGCAAGCAGCTAATACGCCTAAGAGACCACCGTGAAATGACATCCCTCCCTGCCACACTTTTAATATATTCAAAGGCGCTTGCCAAATGAGCGCTGTATCGTAAAATAAGATGTAACCTAAACGCCCACCAATGACTACACCTAAAGCCGCATAAAAAATAAGATCCGATACTTCTTCTTTAGAAAAGCCATAATCCTTATCACGGCAGCGTCTGTGCAATAACCACCAACCTAAGGAAATACCCAATAAATACATTAAGCCATACCAACGCACTGCTAACGGTCCTAGGTGCAATGCAATGGGATCAATTTGTGGATAATGAATCATTTATAATATCCTTGCAAAAAAAGGTCTTAGGGCAATACTCGCTTCATAGATCATATCGCTACCAATCAGAAATAAAAGAGCAGCAAAAATACGCCGTATAAGTTTTACCTCTAAACGCATTGCCAGACGCACACCTACAGGCACTAAAAGAATGCACGGTAATACTAAACCCAATAAGGCAGGCCAATAGACATAGCCAATGCTGTCTTTAGGCAGAGATAAATTGGCAGGCACAAAAAACATCAACATCATCACACCGGTGAATGCAACTGGAAAAGTACAAACCGATGCCGTAGCAATAGCTTGACGTAAGGGTACATTACAGCGATTAAAATAAGGGACCAATAAACTACCACCTGATACGCCTAATAGAATACATAAAACGCCTATAATGGCACTGACTACATTCAATTGCATTCCTTCAGGCATGCTTCTATTTTCAACTTGTTCCTTAGGAAAAGCCATGGACCAAGAAACGGATAACACGAAAAAACCAAAGAATAATTGTAATGCTTTGCTGGGAATATGTTTAGCAATAAAAGTACCTAACAATGCACCCATTATCAGCCCTATTAACATTTTGAATACCAAGGACCATTGCACATTGCCATAACGGTGGTGATTTAAACCAGATACTAACGACGAACACACTACCAAGCCTAAAGAAGTTGCCACTGCAACATGCATGAGTATATGTGGAGAAACGCCCACTGCAGGCAATTGCCACACTAAAAAAGGCACGACTATAATGGCGCCACCCAAACCTAATAATCCAGCTATCACACCCACCAAAGCACCCGCCACTGCATACAGTGCAATAAAATGTATCATGTAGCCCCCAACCCGCGTAACAATACGCCTACACCATAAGCCAGCACAGCTGCTACGGAACCTATGGCCAAGGTTGCCAGAGCAGATTTATACATAGGTTCAATGGAAACTAAACTTTTCAGCGCTCCCACCACTAGAAAAACAATGCCTACAGATAATATCGACCAAAGAAAAGGATTAGACAGCCCAAATAAGAATGGTAACAAGGGACATAAACCGCACACCATAAACGATACAAACGTAGCCCAGGCGGATTTCCAAGGAGATCGCAATACAGGGCTTAAACCATATTCCTCTTGCATCATTGTTTCCACCCAACGATCTTCATCCGCCGTGATCAATTCTACGGTTTTTTCTAAGGCTATGCCAGAAAACCCTTTTTGCTTATAGATTTGTCGAACTTCTTCTGCTTCCCCTTCCGGAATACGTCTAACTTGTTTCCGTTCATAGCGTTCATAGAAATCATATTCATCTTTTTCTGAACGTGTCCCCAGATAATTTGCTGCCGCCATGGAAAAACCATCGGCAATTACATTGGCAAAGCCTAAGATAAGAATAACACTGGTTGCTAAATGCGCTCCTTTGACACCAGAGACTATGGCAAAGGTTGTCACAGCACCATCTATACCCCCATAAATCCAATCGCGTAAATAATTACGCTTAGGTTTTATCGATAAGCGCTCTTCAATATCTTCTGTTTGATGGCTATGCTCTATATTTTTTTTTATCATCGTTTTCCCGCCCGAATTAATCCACCTAGCCCCGCTTCATCCAACATTTTTTCAACTTCAATGCGGATCAGGGCAGCATCATTAAACACTAATACGCGTTGCACTAGAGCCTTCGCGCGTTCATAGGATATAGTACGTATGATCCATTTAATGCGCAATAAAATACCTGCGTTCATACTCAATTGATCAAAACCCAAGCCTAATAATAATACCGCAGCCACGGCATCGCTGGCAATCTCACCACATAAACTAATGGGTTTATGGCAAGCATGCGCTTTTTCTACTGCATGAGACAAAGTCCGCAATACAGCAGGATGTAAGCTATCAAAGCGGTCACACACGCGCGCATTGTTTCTATCTATGGCTAAAATATATTGCATGAGATCGTTAGAACCT
>JBIPMB010000235.1:0-2524 GCA_044369355.1 Gammaproteobacteria bacterium
CCATTATATGAGGTAGCGGTTCTTTTAGGCCATTTGGGTGCGATGAATAACACTCTGCGTATTTTACTCGATGCTCCTGGTACGCAAAAAGAAAAAGAGATCCGTCTTAATAAGTTAAGAGAACTGTGTAAAAAAATTATAAATTCTGATAATGCTGACATTATGATCAAAATAGCTTCTTTATTATCAAAATATCCAGATAGACAAGAAGAGACCTTCATATTATATAAAAAGGCAATTGATTTATATAAAAAATCAAATGATTTAAATAATGCGGATGCTATGAACAATCTAGCTGATTTACTACGAAAACTTCCCCCGATCACAAAAGATGAAAAAATAAAAAATGATATCGAGGCCCTGAAATTGTATGAAAGCGCTATTTTTTTAGGTCATACCAATGCAATGCATAGTTTTTTTGAAATGTTGCTTATTTCTCCTGGAACGGAAGAATTGAATGAAATCGGCATGGGTAGAGTTATGGATGTATGTGAAAAAATGCGCATCTTTGGCAGTGCGGAGACTATCAATAATTTAGGCGAATTACTAGAAATATATTCTAGTAAATTTCCTGCAGCGGCGGATAGATTTTCTAAAATTAGTTTCACATTATACAAAGAAGCGAAAGAATTGGGTGATCCTGTTGCCAGTAGAAATTTGGATGGCTTAGAGCAACAACAAAGAAATACACATCGATATCAATTCTTTAATAAACAAGAGACTCTGGTAAGTGATACAGTGCTTATACGTTCAGTATCACCACTCACATGCTAAAAATAATCATCCCCGAGTAACACAAATTGTGTTGCTCGGGAAAGTTGAATTAAATCCGGTATAATTATTTTTTTGCTTTAAAACCGCAATATCGCCAGCTTACAGCCAGCAACAAACACAACACCGACACAATCCACACCGGCCATGAGCCGTAGTAGATAAACGGTGTTAGGCCTTGATGTGGCATGACGCTGCCTGTTAATACTATAGCATTATCGATGGGCAATCGTTTTTGTATTTCGCCTTTGTGGTCGACTATGGCGGTAATACCGCTGTTACTGACGAACAATTGCGGCCGTGCCATTTCTATAGAGCGCATTTGCGCCATTTGCAGGTGTTGGCTCAAAGCAGGGGAGTCACCAAACCAAGCATCGTCGCTGATGGTGACCAATAATTCCGCTGCCGGTAAGGATTGTCGTACCAATCCCGGGAAAATGATTTCATAGCAAATAAAGGGCGCTACATTCACGCCGTTGACCATTAACGCAGTTTGTTTTTTAGGGCCCGCAGATAAACTGGCATTGGGTAATTGCCAATATTCTAACAATGCCGACAACCATCGCTGCATGGGTAAGTATTCACCAAAAGGCACTAAATGCCGTTTGCGATATATACCTTGGTTTTGGCCTAACAAGATCAACGCATTGTAATATTGATTATTGTCGCCACTGTCACCAATGCCAGTTAACAAATTGCTATTATGATTTTTTAATACGGCATCCATATGTTCCAAAGTAGGCTGGATGTAATCGATATCAGTAGGAATAGCCGCTTCTGGCCAGATAATAAAATTGGTACCCAAATGGCTTTCAGTTAAATTTAAATAGTGTTCTACATTCCTGTCTAATCGCAACGGATCCCATTTGAGATCTTGAGTCACATTGCCTTGCACTAGGGCCACCGATAATGCAGGCGGTTTTGCTTCGCCCCACTGTATCTGTTGACCGCCATAACCTAGACCATAAATTAAAGCAATAACGGCTAAGGGGATAATGCGCACTGACCAACGCTTGTTTTGGCATGCCATAAATAACAAAGCACCCATGAACACACACAACCATGATAAACCATACACCCCGACGAAAGGCGCTAAACCGGCTAAAACCGTATTGGTTTGGCTATAACCCAAGGATAACCACGGAAAACCGCTGCCTATAATGGCGCGTACGCCTTCTAATAAAATCCATAAGCTAGGGTATAAGCACAACCAACGCAGCCATGCGGGCACTGGAATGATGCGTAATAATAGCCCCATGACCGCCGGGAACAAAGCCAAGACTATACACAATGACATCATGATCAAATAGGCTAGCCATAGGGGACTGTGACCAAAGGTGTAAATGCTGTAATAGATCCAATAAACGCCGGTGGCAAAGAAAGCAAGGCCAAATATAAAACCTATAGCGGTTGCTTCAAAAACAGAGCGGCTGTATTGCCATAAAAAAATCAAACCGAATGGAATGAGAATGGCTAAGATAGACCACTGCCAGGGCGCAAAGGCCAGTGGTAATAATGCACCTAGAATCAATGCTATAAAAAAACGATAAAACATAGAACCTCTAATATAACACGGCCAATAAATGCTGGATCTTCTGAGCAACGTCGCTATAACTGTCTAATACCATGCCAATGGGTTTGTGATCTTCACTCAACAGCACATCCCCTGGACTATAAGAGTGATCGATGTTACGCGTTATATGCGATAGCTTGCGCTTACCATGGCCTAAATAATGCATTCTGGCTACAATTT